>JAFDVT010000397.1 GCA_018268875.1 Acidobacteriota bacterium | reverse complement strand
GCCGGCCCAGCAGCGGATGGCCGTGCGCGCGGGAAAACTGCTGGACGTCCGAACCGGTCAACTCCTGGAGGACCGCGTCGTACTCATCGAGAACGGCGATATCGCCGCCGTTACGCCGTTCGCCCAGTACAAGCCGGAACCCAACGTCCCCCTACTGGACCTCGGCCGCAACAAGACGCTCCTGCCGGGGTTGATCGATTCGCACGTGCACATCACGTTCGCCTCCAACAGCGCGCCCACCGCCTGGCTATTGACGTCCGCTCCCCGAGCCGCGCTCATCGGCGCGCGCAACGCGCGAACGCTACTCGAGGCGGGCTTTACGACGATTCGAAACGTCGGCGGCAGCCAGTTCTCCGACATTTCCTTGCGCGACGCCATCGAGGCGGGCGACGTCGCCGGACCCCGCATCCTGACGGCCGCCAACTCCATCTGCATCACCGGAGGCCATTGCGATTCCTCCGCCGTCCTGCCGCCCGAAATGAAGGCCGAAGGGCAAGGCGCGGCCGACGGTCCGGTGAACATGGAACACAAGGTTCGCGAACAGATCAAATACGGCGCGGATCTCATCAAGATCACCGCGACCGGCGGCGTGATGTCGGCGCGCACCGATCCACGGTTCCCGCACATGACGCTCGAAGAGATCCAGGCCGTGGTGAAGACCGCGCATGGCCTTGGACGCAAGGTCGCGTCTCATGCCCACGCGGCCGAAGGCGTCAAGCGCAGCGTGCAGGCGGGCGTCGACTCCATCGAGCACGGCCACATGATGGACGACGAAGCCATCGCGATGATGAAGGCCAAGGGTACCTATCTTGTGCCGACCGTCTATCTGTGCGAGTACAACCTGGCAAACATGGCCTCCTCGCCGATGCCCGAGTTCAACAAGCGCAAAATGAAACTGGTGTGCGACGTGGGCGTGGACAACGTGCGAAAAGCCATCCAGGCCGGCGTCAAAATCGCGTTCGGTACCGATACGCCGGTGTTTCCGCACGGCCTCAACGCGCGCGAGTTCGCGGCCTATGTCCGCCTGGGCATGACGCCGCTCGCCGCCATCCGTTCGGCCACGCTGCACGCGGCGGATCTGCTGGGTACGTCCGACAAAATGGGCGCCATCGAACCCGGCAAGTACGCGGACCTCGTGGCGGTGGACGGCAATCCGCTCGAAAACATCCGGTTGCTGGAAGACGTGAAGTTTGTGATGAAGGGCGGCGCGGTGATCCGCCGCGCGGCCGACTGACTGATGAAACCGTAAGGCGGGGTTACGACATCCATACTATGAGGATCATGAGGACAGCAGCATTGTTATTGGCCGCGACGGCGGCGCTCGGTTTTGCCCAGTCGAAATACGAGGGACCGAAGCCCGAAAAGGCCGACATCCCGTATCTGCGGCATGCCGCCAAGCTCATTCCGCTCGAAACCTCGCAGGCCCGCGACGAAACGCGCAAAGGCGACCAGTGGGCCAGCGTTGCGGGCGCCGCCTCACCGGTTCGCACGCCGCTCGCCGAGCCTTATTTCGTGATGGAGATGGGCAAGATCGACCCCAAGCTGTTCGAACTCTATCGCGTGGAATCGAAGAACGGCCAGCGCGAGGTGCTGATCTCGAAAAAGAACAAGCAAGGCAGCAAGCCGCTGCGCATCATGGTGAGTCCGCTGGGCGACCGCCTGTATCGCATCGACGTAAACGAAACGCTGGAAAACGGCGAATACTGCCTGTCTCCCAGCGGTTTGGATACGGTGTTCTGCTTCCAGGTTTACTGATTCTGCTTCTTCTGCTGTTGCTGTTGACCGCCACCACCGCCACCTGGTTGACGGAGGCCGTCCCAACGCAGGTCGCCGCCGCGCCAACTGGACACGGGTAGCTTGTCCCAGGCTTCGCGCGTCATGCCGTTCAAGTCGTACAGAACTTTGCCGTTGCGGAACGTCAGTTCGCAGGTCAGCTTTTTATCGCCGTCCAGGCGGGCCGTCGTCATGTCGACAAAGCCGAACTTGCCGTGTTCAAGACGCAGCACAGCGATGTCCGCAATCGCGCCAACCGAAAGATGCCCCAGTTCCTCATGGCGGATTTCCTTGGCGGGATTCCACGTGGACCGCACAATCACCTGATCGAGCGGCATCCCCATGGCCAGGAACTTGTCCATGACGTTCAGCATGTCTTTCATGCCGGCGTTGGAACTCGAACGATGCAGATCGGTTGAGATGGAATCCGGCAGGAACCCGGCCTTCATCATCGGTACGGCGATGGCCCATCCAAAGCTTGCGCCGCCGTGGCCGACGTCAAAGAAGATGCCCTTCTTACGGCCTTCCAGCATCGCCTGCGAAGGACCGTGCGTCACCGGGTCCTGCTCGACGCGCAGACCGCTGTAGACGTGCGTATAGATGTCGCCGGGGCGCAGGTATTTCTCAAACAGTTCGTTGAGCGTGCGGTTGTTGCGGGTAGCGGAACCGAAGTCGATCATCACGGGGATGCCGACCTTCTTGCCGACTTCGACCGCGCGTTCATACGGCATCCAGCCGGGACCGCTATAGTGCGCGCTCTTGATGCCGACGATGGTGCCCTTGTATTTGGCGGCCATTTCGGCGGTCGGCTTGACGTCCATGTCCTCGACATTCTGTTCGATCATGCCGCTGCCCATGCCGTTGCCGACGATATTGAGGAAGGCGAGAACGCGCGTCTTGGCGGCGTCGATGATACGGGCTTTGAAGTCTTCGAAGTTACGCCAGCCTGACGATCCGGCATCGGCGACGGTGGTCACGCCATTGCGCAGGCAGTAGCCATCGGGGAACAGTCCGTTGTCGCCATTGGCGTAGGAGTTCCGCACGGGTCCCTGGTAGACGTGCACGTGAATGTC
>JAFDVT010000396.1 GCA_018268875.1 Acidobacteriota bacterium | reverse complement strand
GGCTGCCGGTCGCTCTGGAACGGCGCCGACGCCCATTGCAACCGCCACGCGCCGCCGCACGAAAAACACTGCCCCTTCTGCAGCCACGGCAACACAGGCTACGCCGCCTTCTTCGGCGGTATTGTGTTGCCCCAATTCGCCGCCATCCGCGCGTTACGAAACAGGGGATGGTTCACTCGTCTCACAGCCGGACTGGCCACGTTTCCCATCGCTGGCGGCCTCATCGCCGTCACCGTAGGACTTTTGGATGGTTACTGGCTGCCCTGATAGTATCGGTACTAGGAAGCACAGCCGTTGCGTAATGCAGGCTTTCCCCTTACGCTAGGAACACCAATGGAATTCCAAGACATCGTATTTTTCGCGCTCGTTCTATGGATGGCCTGGGAAGTGTTCAATGGCGGATCGGGCGGCGGCAAGCGTAGACGCGACCCCATCGCCGCATGGCAACCGACATTCTAATCCTTGGCGGAGGCTTAGCAGGTTTAGCCGCGGCCGCCGCTCTGGGCAATAGCGGACACTCCGTCCGCGTACTCGAAATGCGCGGCTTTCTCGGAGGCCGCGCCACCTCCTATCCCGTCTCCGACGAAGTCATCGACAACTGCCAGCACGTCCTGCTGCGCTGCTGCGTCAACCTGCTCGATTTCTACAAACGCCTCGGCGTTCTGGACAAGATCGAATTCCATCGCCAATTCTTCTTCCTCGAACCCGGCGGCCGCGCGTCGATTCTCAAGTCCGGCATGCTTCCGGCGCCTTTGCACTTCACAGGCGCCTTCCTCGGCATGCCATGCCTCACGCTCGGCGACAAGATCGGCATCGGCAAAGCCATCCTCGCCATCCGAACCGAGTACAAATCCCGCCGCGACCTCGACCGCATCACCATGCTCGACTGGCTCCGCGAAAAGAACCAGACCCCCAACGCCGTCGAGCGCTTCTGGCGCCAGGTCCTGGTCAGCGCGATCAATGAGGAATTGGACACCATGGCGGCGATCCACGGCCTGCAGGTCTTCTACCTCGGCTTCCTCGCCTCGTCGAACTCGTACGAGATGGGCGTACCTGCCGTGCCGCTCGCGGATTTGTACGACGAAGCCGCCTGGAACCGCATGCCCGGCGTCAAAATCCTTCCTCGTACCGCCGTCGAATCGATCCAGATCGACAACAACCGCGTGACCTCCGTCAATCATGAGTTCACCGCGGACACCTACATCTCCGCCCTGCCCTTCGAACGCCTCGCGACCCTCGTACCCGGCCTCGTTCCGGAAGGCTTCGGCCACTCGCCGATCACCGGCATCCATCTCTGGTTCGACCGCCCCATCACCGACCTCCCCCACGCCACGCTGCTCGACCGTACGATGCAGTGGATGTTCAACAAGGGCGAAGGCAAGCACATCCAACTGGTGGTCAGCGCCTCCCGCCAGTTGACCAACATGCCCCGCCAGCAGGTGATCGACCTCGCCGTTCGCGAACTGGGCGAATTCTTTCCCGCGGTCGCCAAGGCAAAGCTCGAAAAGGCTCACGTCGTCAAGGAAGTTCGCGCGACGTTCGCCGCCACTCCCGGACTCGAATCCCTGCGTCCCGCGGCCAAAACCGCGATTTCGAACCTCTACCTCGCCGGCGACTGGACCCGTTCCGGTTGGCCCGCCACCATGGAAGGCGCCGTCCGCAGCGGCTACCTCGCCGCCGAAGCCGTCACCGGCCAATCGTACTGCCTGCCCGACATCGCCTAACCTAGAGAAATGCGATTGGATCTGACCAACAGGACCGCTGTTGTCACTGGCGGCGCGCAAGGCATCGGCGCGTCGATTGTTTCCGCCCTCGAAGCCTGCGGAGCGAAAGTGCATGTCTTCGACCTGGCCAACGGCGTCGACGTCTCAAAGCGCGAGGACCTCGAGAAAGCGTTCGCAGCCATCGACGGCGCGATTGACGTCGTCGTAGCCAACGCCGGCATCGGCACCACCGCCGGCCTGGTCGAGACGTCCAAGGATCTCTGGGATCGCACCATCGCCATCAACCTCACCGGCGCCTACAACACCGTGCAGTTGGCCGCCGCCCGCATGAAGCCCCAGCGCCGCGGCAGCATCGTCCTCACCGCCTCCACCAACTCCTACGACGGCGAACCGATGCTCAGCGCCTACAACGCCAGCAAAGCCGGTGTGCTCGGCATCCTGCACACCGCCGCCTGCGAACTCGGGCCGTACCAGGTGCGCGTCAACGCCGTCTGCCCCGGCCTGATCCGTACGCCCCTCACCAAAGGTTCCTTCGACAATCCCCAAATCCTCAAGGACTACTTCCGCCACATGCCGCTGGGCCGCGGCGGCCAACCCGAAGAGGTCGCCAATGCCGTCGCATTCCTGGCCTCCGACCTCGCCAGCTACGTCACCGGCGCAGCCCTTCTGGTGGACGGCGGACAGCTTTCCTCCAAGTTCGGAACCTGGAATGACGACATCGGCGAGTTCCGCCAGGACCGCTGGGTGTTACGCTGAAAGTTAACACCCAAAATGTTGACTGTTAATCCCCCGAAACGGTTCCTGTTCGGTCCGGGACCCACGCAGGTCGCCGACCGGGTCTACGACGCCATGCGGCAACCCATCGTAGGCCACCTGGACCCCTACTTCTTCGAAGTCGTCCAGGACATCCAGAAGGGCCTCCGCACGGCCTACGGCACCGCCAATGACTTCACGATGGCAATTTCCGGCACCGGCAGCGCCGGCATGGAAGCCGCCATTTCGAACTTCGCCGAACCCGGCACCAAGTTCCTGGTGTTCAACGCCGGCTACTTCGCCGATCGCATGGTGGACATGGGCGCCCGCCACGGCGCGCAGGTCGTCCGGGCCGACAAGCCCTGGGGAGAATGGTTCACCGATGAGGAAGTCCGCGAAATCATCCTTCGCGAACAGCCCGCTACGGTCGGCTTCGTCCACGCCGAAACCTCCACCGGCGTCCTGCAGGACGGCGCGGCCATCTGCAAAGCCGCCCACGAAATCGGCGCGCTCGTCATTTCGGACTGCGTGACCTCGCTCGGCGCCCTCCACATCGGCGTCGACGACATGGGCATCGACGTGGCCTACAGCTGCACGCAGAAAGGCATGAGCTGCCCGCCCGGCCTGTCGCCCATCACCGTGTCGCCCCGCGCCATGGAGCGCCTCCGCGCCCGCACCACGACGCCGGACATCTGGTACCTCGACCTCAAGCTCCTGGACACCTACTACGGCCAGGCGCACCGCTACCATCACACCGCGCCCATCACGACGTTCTACGCCCTCAAGGAAGGCCTCGCGCTGATGAACGAGGAAGGCCTCGACAAGCGCATCGCCCGCCACCTCGACATGCACGGCAAGTTCGTCGCCGAAGTGGAAGCGATGGGCCTCAAAATGAACGTCCCCGACGCTTCGCGCCGCATCCCCAACCTGAACACCATCGTGATTCCGGAAGGCGTCGACGACCTTGCCACCCGCAAGCGTCTGTTGAACGACTACGGCATCGAAATCTCAGGCGGCTTCGGCCCCCTCGCCGGCAAGATCTTCCGCGTCGGCATCATGGGTCCGCTGGCGACGGATGAAAAGCTGGCGTTCTTCTTCGACGCGTTCAAAAAAGTCCTCGGCAAGTAAGCACCTCTATGGGCGAGCTGGCGCGTATCGGCGTAGCGATTGAAGGCGAACTGCTCGAACAGTTCGACAAATTGATCGAAGGGCGCGGATACGCCAGCCGCTCGGAGGCCTTCCGGGACCTGATCCGCGCCGAGCTCAACGCGGAATCCATCAGCGCGCCCGACGCAAGCGTCGTCGGCACGCTAACCCTCCTGTACGACCATCACGTCCGCATGCTCAGCGAAAAGCTCACAGAAATGCAGCACGAGCATCACGACGCGATTGTTTCCACGCTCCACGTCCACCTGGACCATCACAACTGCCTCGAAGTGATCGTCCTGCGCGGCAAATCCGCCGACGTCCAAGGCATCGCCTCGCGCCTGATCGCCGCCAAAGGCGTGAAACAAGGCCGTCTGACCCTGGCCGCCGGCAGTAGCGGCAGCAGCCACGAGCACAAACACTAGAGCCCGTTCGCACAACTCCGCTACGATGGAGGTACAGAAGATGGCCGATCGCCTCTACCTCTCCGTCTGGCTACGCAACCCTGAGCAGGACAAGCAGCTATTCCGCTTCGAACGCCTCTTGCGAGCCTTCCCCTTCTCCAAGCTCGTCAAGGCCGAATCCGTTCTCCGTGTCCTCGCCTTGAACAGCAACGAACCGCCGCTGGCCGAACACGTTCTAGCCGGCCTTCCCGACCCCGAAGCCGTCGTCCGCCTCGCCCAGGAATTCCAAAGTCCCGACTGCGCGATCCAACTCGACTGCTTTTGGGACCTCTGGCAGTACCGCGACGACGACTGGAGCCTCACCCCAACCCCCGTCACCATCTACAGCTTCGGCAAGGATTTCGAGCGCGAGGATGGCGAGGCCTTCCGCCTTGAATTCGGACTCGACACGCAGTTCCTGCCGGAAAGCAACATCCCCGGCGGCGTCCGCATGATCCAGTCCAACATCCGCAGCCTGCTCAGCCTCGTCCACGACATCGAAAATCGCATGCCGCTCGACCGCCGCCTGCTCTGGTCCGAATCCGGCGAAAACTTCGCCGAACTGCTCCAGCGCAAGCTGATGGCGTTAGCTCAGGATGTTCAGTAACGCGCGAGGTGGGAACGGCTTTTGCAGTACAGTCCAGGTGCCGACCGGCGCCTCGTAATGGAACCCGGTGGCGATCACGATCTTCGCCGCCGGATGGCTCGCCGCGCAGTGTTTGGCGACCTCTTCGCCGCTCCCGTCCGGAAGCGTCAGGTCGATGATAGCGGCGTCGATTTCGAACCCGTCCGACGCCAAAAGAGAGACGGCCGCCTCCCGTGTGGCGGCCGTTTTCACGTCGTAGCCTTGACGCGTCAGGTATTGGCTTAACAGGGACAGTAGCGACGGTTCGTCGTCCACCAGCAGAATCCGCATCGTGCGTGTTAGAACACCGGAACCACGTATTCGCTAGGCGTCCACGTCAACCCCATGCTCACGCGATAGGAGTTCCGCAGCGTCGTACCCAGCGGCACGTCCAGATTCCGGTACATGACGGACCCGTTCAACCCGAACCTCCGCCCGATCGTGTAATTCGTAGTCGCGCCCACAAACTTGGTGATGAACGCGCCGTTAAAGTCGTTGCTGATGCTATTGGTGCGCGTGTAGGCGCCCGTTACGCCGAACGACAGCTTCCGGTCCGCCGTGTAGCTCAAGTTGGCGCTCGCCGTATCCGTCATCGCCAGCAGCGTCAATCCGTTGCCCGCCGACGGCATGCGCGTGTAGCCGCCCGCGAGCCTCGCCTTCTTGCCCGCCGCGGTGAACAACGCCGAAGTCGTCACGCGATTCGTAACTCGCGAAAAGGATTCCACCACCGTCTGCAAACCCAAAAGCTTCTGGATGATCGGATCCGCCGCCACCGTGCGCGTACCCGCCGAATCGGCCCGGAACACGCCCGAACCCACCTCAAGCGACGCCCACTTGTTGAACTGGTGCGACACCACAAACGTACCCATCTGCACGTCGGACTCGCCAAACGCCTTGGCGTAATCGAAATGCTGGAACTGGTACACCGCGCCGATCGTCGTGTGACGGTTGATCTGATAGCCGACGCTCGCGTGCGGCATAAAGCCATTGACGCCCGTCAGCGCGGACGATGCGCGGCGAACCCACAGCGCGTCGCCACCCACGTTGAACGACACGCGCGACGTCGCCTGGTAGGTCATGCTGGCGCCGCCCGTAAGGCTGTAGATACGCATGTCGAAGATCTCGTTCACCGGCAGCGTATTGCTGAATGAATTGCCCAGCAGGAAGCTACCGAAGGAGAACACGCGGTTGGAGGTGCCACCCGTCAAATGCCCTTCGTAGTAAATCTGCCGGCCCTGCCGCTTCTTCCCGTCGATCCCCAAAAAGTGATCGCTGCCGTTGAAGTTATTTTTGAACAGCGCGTTATTGTTGGCCCTCGGATAGTGCCGGTACGTGCCGCGGTAATCGACGCCGAAAGACGCGAACCGCGTCGTTTTCTTGCCGAACACGCCGACACCCGCTTCCACGCCGTACAGGCCGCCGGGGTTCACCAGGTTGCCGTTGCTATCCAATTCGTAGGGCAAAATGCCCGTGTCGTAGACGCCCGAAGTGTCCAGGTACATGCGAATGCTGGTGTTCCGCCCCACGCGCTCGCCATACGGACGGAACGATCCATTCCCGCCTCGCGACAACACCGACGGACCTTCATACACCTGGCTCCAAGCAACGGCCATGCCGGCCCAAGACAAAAGCAACCTGCGAAGTACTGACAAATTCGGCTCCAACCTCTAGTATCGGCCATATGCACTCTATGCCGTATGGCGTATACGTTAAAAACGTATCACAGCGGACATGTTTTACCGCATTGTCCAGTGTGACCATTAACCGAAGCATTGTCAAGCAGTTACGCTGAGGAAAAAGATTTCCTTGAAAGGATCGCGCCGCTGTGGGCATCCTGAAGTAGCTATGCGAAACTGGATCGCCGCCACATTGATTCCCGCCCTCGCCGCCGCGGAACTCCCGGTTAAGGAAGTCATCCTCTTCAAACACGGCGTGGGCTTCTTTTCCCGTTCCGGAGAGGTCAAAGCCGGCGAAAGCGTCCGCCTGGACTTCAAGGCCGACGACATGAACGACGTCCTCAAATCCTTGACCGTCAACGAGAAGGGCGGAGGCAAGGTCACCGGCATCCGCTATGACTCAGCCGTCCCGCTCGGCCAAAAGCTGGGCGAATTCCCGTTCCAGATTGGCGAACGTTTTTCGATGAGCGCGGTGCTCGACCAGATGAAGGGCGCGCGCGTCGAAATCAAGTACGGCAACGACACCATCCAGGGGCAGATCATCAGCGGCCGCGAAACGCCCGCGTCCGGCAACACCCCAGTCAAGGAACAGCTCATTCTTCTGCTCGACGCCGGCGACATGCGGGTCTACGACCTGGGCGCCACCAGCGGCATCCGCTTCCTGGACCCGGTCCTGCAGCGCCAGTTCGCGGACTACCTGCGTGCGGTCGCCCAGTCCCGGTCCAAGGAAAAGCGCAGTCTGTTTGTGGAATCGACGGCCACCGGAGCGCGTTCGCTGGTGGCGTCTTATATGATGCCGTCGCCGGTATGGAAGTCCAGCTACCGCCTCGCGTTCACGCAGGCGGAACCGACATTAGAAGGCTGGGCGATCGTCGACAACACGACGGATGAGGATTGGAACAACGTCAATCTCGCGGTGGTGTCGGGCCGTCCGATTTCGTTCATCTCGAATCTGTACGAGCCGAAGTATCGCGACCGTCCGGTGGTCGAACTTGCGGAAAACGCCGCCGTCGCTCCGGTTGTGTACGATGCAGCATTGCCGCCGCCTCCGCCAGCACCTATGGCCAAGGCAGCAACCATTGGGGGCATAGTCGGCGGCGTCCCAGGCGGTAGCGCGGGAGGCGTAATTCGCCGTTCGTTCGCGGAAGAAGCGGTCGCAGAAAGCACCGTCAGTGTCGCGACCGCTGGTCGCGAACTTGGCGACCTCTTTGAATACCGCTTCTCCACCCCGGTCACCGTCAAGAAGAGCGAATCCGCCATGTTGCCCTTCCTCCAGCAAAAGGTCAGCAGCCGCAAACTTCTCATTTTCCAGGACGGCAAAGGCCCCAATCCCCTTACTGCCGCAGAAATCACCAACACCACCGGCAAGACCCTCGACCTCGAACCCATCACGGTCTACGAAACCGGAACCTACGCCGGTGAAGCCCTG
>JAFDVT010000395.1 GCA_018268875.1 Acidobacteriota bacterium | reverse complement strand
CGCACGCCCATAGCGACCATTCGCGAGGCGGGCACGGCCGCATCTTCGCGTCCCCGGAAACGATCCGGTTCCTGCGATTGCGCGAGGACGAGCAAGTACTTGCCGCTTCGGCGATCGAACCCATGGCTTGCGACCAGCCCGTCGAACTCCCAACCGGAGCGATCATTACCGCAAAGCCCGCCGCCCACATCACCGGCGCGCGCCAGTTGCTGGTGGAGTTCCGCGGCGAACGTCTGGTCTACACCGGCGACATCAAGCTGCAGAAGCCTCTGCTCGGGGCGGAGACCGAGATCGTGCCCTGCGATCATCTCATCATCGAGTCGACGTTCGGGCTCCCGGTGTACCGCTTTCTGACGCGCGAGGCCGCGGCCGAACGAATGGTTCGCTTTGCGCGCGAATGCCTGGACGACGGTTCCATTCCGGTGTTCCTCGGTTATCCCCTGGGGCGAGGCCAGGAAGTGGTCCATACGCTTTGCGAGGCTGGGATTCCGACGGCGGTGCACGGCGCGATCGCCAGGCTCATTCCGGCGCATGAGGAATCGGGGCACCGGTTCTACGGTTGGGAACCGTATGACGCGGCGAACATCGCTGGCAAGGCCCAGGTTGTGACGCCCAGCTTTCGGAACACGCTCGAAGCGTCAGGCAAGCCGGTTCGCATCGCGTATGTTTCGGGTTGGGCGGCGCTCGACAACGCGCGGGCGCGAAGCGGCGCTGAGGAACTGATTCCCTACTCCGACCACGCCGGGTTTGAGGAACTGCTGGACATCGTGGATGGCACGGGCGCACGGCGTGTGGACGTCACGCACGGCTATACGGAAACCTTTGCCCGCATCCTGCGCGAGCGGCGAAATCTGGACGCGCGCGCGGCATCAGCAGGCGTCCACGTGGAGGACGACTAAGCGTGGACGGGTTGGCGGAAGCCTGCGAACGCGTCGCGAACCATGCCGGGCGTCTGGCCAAGGTAGCGGCGCTCGCGGCGTATTTTCGAACGCTCGAATCGGACGACGACCTGCGTCGCGCGGTGCAGTTCCTTCTAGGACGGCCCGCGGCGATGGCGCCCGCCGTGTCGAACCTGTTCGAAACCGTAGAGCCGCCGAAGTTAGCGTTGGGTTACGCGGTGATCCGCGATGCGCTGCGGGCGGCCTCGGGCTGGGACGAAGAAACCCTGCGGACCTGTTATCGCGAAGTGGGCGACGGCGGCGAGACGGCCGGCTTGATCATGGCTCCGTTCACCCGTGGCGAACCGATGACGCTCGAACGCGCGGAGGCGTTGTATCTGCAATTGCATGCCACCCGGCGCGCCGATGTCCGCGTCAAAATGATGGTGGACATCTTCCGGACGTATCGTCCACTGGCCTTGAAGTACTTCATCAAAACGATCGGCAATTCCTTCGGCATCGGCTTGCAGGAAAAGATGGTGGAGGAAGCCGTGGCGGCGGCGACGGGCAAACCGGCGAGCGCAGTCCGGGCGGCCAACAACCGGCTTGGCGACCTGGCGGCGGTCGCGATTGCCGCGCGGCACGATGCGCTCGATAGCATCGAGGCTCGCCTGTTCCACCCCATGGACTTCATGCTCGCCAAGCCCCTGGAAGACGGCGCGATGCCTCCTGAAGGCGTGGACTGGTACGTCGAAGAAAAATACGACGGGGTTCGCGCGCAGGCCCATTGCGAACACGGCGCGGTGGCCATCTTTTCGCGCGGCATGGAGGACGTTTCGAAGTCGTACCCGGAACTGGTGGCGGAACTGTCGCGGATACCGGGTTCGGCGATCCTCGACGGCGAAATTCTGGCCTGGCGCGATGGGCGCGCCATGTCGTTCACCATGCTGCAGCAAAGGCTGGCCCGCAAGAAGCTGACCGAGGCCATGCAGGTGGCGATTCCCGTCGTGTTCATGGGTTACGACGTGCTGTATCGCGATGGCCATTTGACGCTCGATCAGCCGTTGGAAGCACGCCGTGCGATGCTCGAAGCCGCGGTTCGCGAGGCAGGTAGCGCGCGTGTCCTGGCCTCGCCGCAGGACCAACTGGGCGGCAACGGCGAGATCGCCGCGAGGTACGAGGCCGCCCGCGAAAACGGCAACGAAGGACTGTTGCTGAAGCGCGCGGGGTCGTTGTACGAACCGGGCAAGCGGGGCGGCGCCTGGCTCAAGGTAAAGCGCGCGTTTGCGACTTTGGACGTCGTGATCACGGCGGCGGAGCAAGGCCACGGCAAGCGCGCCACCGTGCTGTCCGACTACACGTTCGCGGTGCGCAGCGGCGACCAGTTTCTGAATATCGGCAAGGCGTACTCCGGCCTGACCGATGCCGAAATCCGCGACATGACTAACGTGCTGCGCGACCTCGCGATCGGCAAGTACAGCCGCGTCTTGTTGGTGAAGCCGCAGCAGGTTTTGGAAGTGGGCTTCGACGGGATCCAGAAGAGTCCGCGGCATAAGAGCGGGTACGCGCTGCGGTTCCCTCGCATTTTGCGCTGGCGTACGGACAAGCGGCCTGAGGATTGCGACACGATCGAGCGGGTGCGGGAGTTGTACCAGTCCAGCCTGAACCTGACGCCGCACCGGTTGGGGGACGATGCCTAGAGCGGCGCGTAAGGCAAAGCTGCATCCGGTGCTCGACGAATGGATGTCGCAGCGGTTCCCTGCCCTGACGGAGATTCAGAAGCGTGCGCTGCCACAGACGCTAGCCGGGCGGAATACGCTGATCCTGGCGCCGACCGGCAACGGCAAGACCCTGGCGGCGTTCCTGTCGGTGCTATCGTCGCTCGCGCGCGAGGCCGAATCGAAACGAGGCTTACCGAACGCGGTTCGCGTGGTGTATGTGTCGCCGTTGAAGTCCCTGGGGCGGGACATGCTGCGCAACCTTTCGATGCCGCTCGACGCCATCAACGCGACGCTGCCCGCGAACCGGCAGATCCGCATGGAAGTTCGCACCGGGGACACGCAGGCGCAGGACCGGGACCGCCAGCAGCGGCATCGTCCGCACCTGCTGTTGACCACGCCCGAAAGCCTGTCGTCGCTGCTGTCGCAAACCGTGTGGCGGAGCGGCGGGTTGCTCGTGCACACGGCGGTGGTGGACGAAATCCACGCGTTCGCCGAAAACAAGCGAGGGTCGCTGCTGGCGTTGGCTTTGGAACGTTTGGAAGCGATCTCCAAATCGCCGCTACAGCGCATCGGATTGTCGGCCACGGCCTGGCCGATCGAGGCGATGACGGGGCTCCTCTGCGGGGACCGGCCCTGCCAGGTGGCGTCGATCGACATGCGGCGGGCACACCGGTTGGACATCGCGGTGCCGCCTCCCGATGTGTTCCTGCCGGCCGCGGGGTACGGTCCGACGCGGGTGGCGTTCACGGTGGCGGACCTCGTGAAACCCGCGCAATGCAGCCTGGTGTTCACCACCACGAGGTCGGCGGCGGAACGGCTCGGACTGGCCCTGGGATTGATCCTCGAAGAACATGAGGAACAGATCGCCGTGCACCATGCGTCGATCGAACGCGAGACGCGGTTGGCGATTGAAGACGGCCTCGCGCAGGGGACGATGAAGGCGGTGGTCGCCTCCAGCAGCCTGGAGCTTGGCGTGGACTTCGCGGCGGTCGACCAGGTGCTGCTGATCGGCGCGCCTCGCGGCGTTAGCAAAGCGCTGCAGCGGTTGGGACGGAGCGGCCGGCGTGTGGACGGCATTGCGGCGGGCGCGCTAGTGCCGCTGAGCCTGCCCGATGTCCTCGAATGCATCGCGATCCGCGAGGGCGCGCGTACCGGACGGCTGGATTCGCTGCGGGTGCCGCAAGCGCCGCTGGATGTGCTGGCCCAAGTCCTGCTAGGCATGAGCATCGAACGAACCTGGACCTTTGACGAGGCGTTCGATCTGGTTCGCCGCGCCGGACCGTACCGCAACCTCGCGCGCGAGGATTTCGAGTCCGTCCTGCATTACCTGGCGGGCGAAGGCAAAGTTCTGAGCGGGTACGGACCTCTGTACGGCAAGATCCTCATCGAAGACGGGCCCAGCTTCCGGGTGGCGTCCAAACGGGTGGCGCGCCAGTACTACATGAACATCGGCGTGATCTCCGACGACATTCATGT
>JAFDVT010000394.1 GCA_018268875.1 Acidobacteriota bacterium | reverse complement strand
TATCGTTAAAACTGCTCGCCACCGCCTTGGCCTGGTCGATCACCGTTTGGCGAGGCAGCGGGCTGTTGGGGCTCAAACTCAGTTGCGAAAACGCGTTAAAAAGGTTCGTGAAGCTCTGCGGAATGCCGGTGCCCGAGTTCAACTCGAACGTCTTTTCGAGCCGCGACAAGTTTTCGCTGAGCTGGGAACTGTAAGAAAGCTTCGACTGGGAGTCCCTCACCTGCCGCTCGGCGTACTGCGAACGGCTGTCCTCCATGTTTCCGGCGCGCACGCCGCCCTGTCGTCCGGCCCAGCCCGTGCTGAACGGCTCGGCCTGCAACAGTACGCGCTGTTTGGCCCAGCCCGGCGTATTCACGTTGGTGACGTTGTTCTGAATCGTCTGCAGAACCCGGTCAAACGCGCGCTGCGCCGAAGCCGTGTTGAGGAGTGTGATGGTGAGGTTCGAACCCATGTTTTGCCTACCCTAATTCCGTCGTTTCACCGGCCGATGAAAACCGGCCGATGCTCATGCCCGTATTGCCGTATGGCATCCATTCGTCCGTCGAGACCAGATCGGCAAAGCCGGCCTGCAAGTCCCGCGCGTTGTCGAACAAAGGCTGCATTTCCTGTAGCGACGCCCGGATCTCTTCGATGTCCCGCGCCTCCGGCCGGCCGGCTTCCAAAGACGCCGTTTCCGTCCAAATCGACAGTTGCTCCACCGCCGAGCGCAAATGCGCCAGCATCTCCGCCGGATCGGACGAAGCCGGGCGCTGCAACAAAGACCGGACGGAATCCAATTCCGCATGAATCCGGTCCAACCGTTCCTCGACCGTGATCATGAAAGGCTCATCGTCTCCTGCACGATTTTCTGCGAAAGAACTTGCGGATCAATCGCGTATGTCCCGTCCGCCACTTGTTCCGAAATGGCCGAAATACGCACCGGCGGCTCGATCTCTTTGGCCGCTTCCCGCGCCGACAATTCCCGCAGAGCCGCACCGAGATTGGAAAGCTGTACCTCATCCAGCAAGCTATCCAGCTTGCCTTGGCCCGTGGTTTGCCCAAGGCCGGATGGAGCCTGCGCCGGTTGGATTCCACCGGTAGAGACTTGCGCCAAAAGCGGGTTGTCGATTTTCATACTTGCCTCGACAACCTCATCGGCGGGAGACGGTTCGGCTTGAGAAATTTTAGGATCGGTCGGTTCGTAGGCGCACATTGCGCGCCTTTAACGAAAAACGCTGTTCAGTTGCAGAGCGATCGCCCAATTTCCAGGAACGTCCGATCCGTTTCTGTCGTACTCTGTCTAGTGATCCCACTGTTTCCGCGCGAGGGAATCCAACATGCCGTATTCGCAATGGTCACTGCTGCTCTGCGCTAGCGCAGCCGCGACGCTTGCCTCCGCCGCCGAGGTCACCTTTTACAAGGATGTCCTGCCTGTCCTTCAGAAAAATTGTCAGGAATGCCACCGCCCCGGCGAGGCCGCCCCGATGGCGCTCATCACCTATGCCGACGCAAGGCCGTGGGCTAAGGCGCTAAAGCAGGCTGTCCTACGAGGCTCGATGCCCCCGTGGTACGCCGACTCGAAGCACGGCAAGTTTGTGAACGAACGCCGTCTCACGCCTGTGGACGTCGAGGTTTTATCGGCCTGGGCAGATACCGGCGCCAAACCCGGTTCCGCCAAGGATGCGCCCGCGCCGCGCCAGTTCGTGAGCGGCTGGAACATCGGTCAGCCGGACCGGGTGATCGCCATGCCGCGCGCCTTCGCCGTCCCCGCGCAGGGAACGATCGAGTATCAATATGTGATTATTCCCACCGGGTTCACGCAGGATACATGGGTCGAAAAAGCCGAGGTACGACCGGGCAACCGCGCGGTGAACCACCACATTATTGCCTTCATCCGGCCGCCGGGATCGAAGTGGTTCGCCAGCGAAAAGCCCAATGAAATCTTCGTTCCGAAAGCCCGTGGCGAAAGGCGCCAGAACAACAGCAACGATGAAAGCGCGCCGTCGGTGGGCGTCGAACTGCTCGCCGGTTACGCGCCCGGTTTGCAGGCGACCGAGGCTCCTGATGGGGCCGCCAAGCTGATCAAAGCCGGCAGCGACATCGTGCTGCAACTGCATTACACGGCCAACGGCACCGCGACCGAAGACCTGAGCCGCATCGGTCTTGTCTTCGCCAAGGAAACGCCGAGGCTTCGCCATCTCACGATGAATGCGACCAATGGGAAGTTTGTGATCCCGGCCGGGGCTCCCGCGCATGAGGTTCGTAGTTCCATCACCCTGCACGAAGATACGGGGCTGATCTGGATGATGCCCCACATGCACCTGCGGGGGAAGGATTTCCTCTACACCGCCGTGTACCCGACCGGCGAACGGGAAATTCTGTTGAGCGTCCCGAAGTACGACTTCAACTGGCAGTTGGGATACCGCTACGCTTCGCCCAAGCCTTTGCCCAAAGGCACGCGGATTGAATGCGTGGCGCATTTCGACAATTCCGCCAACAATCCGGCCAATCCCAATCCGGGCAGCGAGGTTCGCTGGGGCGACCAGAGCTGGGAAGAAATGATGATCGGCTGGTTCGATGTCGCGATCGACCCCAAGATGGACATTCTCGATATTTATCGCGCGAAACCCGTGGCAAAGCCCGCGGCCGAATAAGGAAACTCTCGCTCCATGACCCGCTCCCTCTTCCTGTTGCCCCTTGCGTCCACGCTGGTCGTGGCGGCGACGCCGACCTTCCACAAGGACGTCGAGCCGATCTTCCAATCGAAGTGCCAGAGCTGCCATCGTCCCGGCGAGATTGGACCGATGCCGCTGCTCACCTTTGCCCAGGCAAGACCTTGGGCCAAGGCTATCAAGACGGCGGTGGCGACGGCTAAGATGCCGCCATGGTTCGCCGACAAAGCGCATGGGCACTTTGCCAACGACTGGTCGTTGACCGCGGCCCAGATTGCGACCATCAGCGCGTGGGCCGATGGCGGAGCGCCCGAAGGAAAGCCGTCCGATGCGCCCAAGCCGATGAACTGGCCGGAAGGTTGGAACATTGCCAAGCCGGACCTGACGGTGAAGATGCAGGATCCGTTCCCGATTCCCGCGCAGGGCAAGATTGATTACCAGTACGTCGTGCTGCCGTCCGGCCTCACCGAGGACAAATGGGTGCAGATGGCGGAGGTCCGGCCGACGTACCGGCAAGCGGTACACCATGTTGTGGTCTTCATCCGCGAACCGGGTTCGCCGTGGTTGAAAGAAGCCAAGCCGGGTGTGCCGTACGTACCTCCGACGAACCAGCAGTTCCAGAACACGCTGGGCGCCGGCCACGACATTCTGACCATCTATACGCCAGGGATGCTGCCGGATGTCTTCAAGCCTGGCATGGCGAAGTTGATCCCCGCCGGTTGTGACTTCGTCTTCCAACTCCACTACACGGCGAACGGCAAAGCGGGCGAGGATCAGCCGACCTTGGGCATCGTGTTCGCCAAGGAACCGCCGCAGCAGC
>JAFDVT010000393.1 GCA_018268875.1 Acidobacteriota bacterium | reverse complement strand
CGCGTAATAATCTTTCTGGCTGATGGGGTCGTACTTGTGGTCGTGGCAGCGGGCGCAGGCGGCGGTGAGGCCCATGAAACCGCGGGTGACGACGTCGACGCGGTCGTTGCGTTCGTCGGCGCGAGTGATCTCGAAAGCGCCGTTGTCGTAGTACCAGGGACCGAGGCCGAGGAAGCCCGTCGCCGGCAGATACTTGTGTTTTTGCGCCCTATCCATGAGGTCGCCAGCGAGTTGGGCCTTGATGAACTCGTCGTACGGCATGTCGTCGTTCATCGCGTTGATGACCCAATCGCGGTATGTGTAGGCGTTGGGATACGGCCGGTAGCCGCGCGGGGACGGGTTGAGCGAACGGTAGTCGTCCTCGCCGTAGCGGGCGACGTCGAGCCAGAAGCGGCCCCAACGTTCGCCGTACTGTACGCTCGCCATGAGCTTGTCGACAACCTTTGCGAACGCGTCGGGTGACTTGTCGTTTTCAAAGGCCTGGATGTCTTCAAACGTGGGAGGGAGTCCCGTAAGGTCGAGCGAGGCGCGGCGGATGAGGTCGCGTTTGGAGGCCTGTGCGACGGGCTTGAGGCCTTCCTTTTCGAGCTTCGCAAGTACGAATCTGTCGATGTCCGTCCTGGGCCAGGCGGTGTTCCTGACCGCGGGCGCGGGGCTTGGGTGCAACGGCACGAGCGACCAGAACTTGCGCATTTCGGGCAGGATTTCGAACTGGCCGGACTTGGCGGGCGTGGTTGTGGCCGCCGACTTGGGCCATGGCGCGCCGGCCTTTACCCATGCGGCGATGTCCGCGATTTCGGCATCCTTCAGCTTGTTGCCCATCGGCATTTTGAGGCTGGGTTCGGTGTGGCGGATGGCGGTGAGCAACAGGCTGGCGTCGAGGTTCTTGACGTCGATCGACGGACCTCGCTTGCCGCCTTTCAGCATCGCTTCCGCGGTGTCGAGACGCAGGCCGCCCATGGCGCCGTTGGTGTGGCAGCCGAAGCAGTTGGTGGCGAGCACCGGGCGAACCTTGGTCTCAAAAAATTCCGGAGATCCGGCGTTCTGCTGCGCGTTCAGTTGAACGGCCAGCGCGAGAACGGAAACTGACTTCGCAAACATGAGTCCCTCAAAGTACGAACAACGATGATGGTGTGGGATTGGGGTGGGACGGAGACCCGGTTCGCTGCGACGGGCGCCGGAGCCTGCCGCATGAACCTAAGTTTACCCGAAGTTTTGGCGGAAGTCCCGCGTTTTTCCAGGGTTATTCCGCCAAAGTGGCCACAATCCGCTTGGGATCGTAGCGCTTCACCGAGTTTGTGCCGGGCGAAGCGACCCAAACAGAACCGAGTCCGAATGTTATGAGACCTCCACCACCTTCGCCATGGAATTCCTGCAACACTTTCTCCTTGCCGGCCGCGGGACTGACGCGGATGACTGGGAAGCCAGGGAGCGACGCCCATAGCGATCCTTCGCCAAAGGCGAGCGCACCGGTGGATGCGCCGGGGATGCCGAGGTCCACGGTGGCGGTGACTTTGTTGGTCTTGGGGTCGACGCGCGAGATCTTGCCTTCCTTGCGGCCGAGCACCCAGAGCGAGTCCTCGCCGAACGCGAGCGCGATGGGTTCGGCGGCGACCTCGATGCGCTGTGAGACCAGGCTGGTCTTCGGGTCGATGCGGATCACGCGGTTTTCGGTGGGGCAGGCGGCCCAGATGGAAGAATCCGCAAACAGGGTCGCGGCGCAATGGGGCGGCAGGCGAAGTTCGCCGGCGATGGCGTTTTCCCTGGGATCGATGCGTTGTAGCGTGGTCTTCGCATCAGAGAGAAGCCAGATGCTGTCGTCGTTCGCGGCGACGGCCGAGGGCGCGGTTACCTTGCTCGTCGCGATCGACGCGGCGAGCGTCATGCGCGGGGCGGTGGCGGCAGGCTTGGCGGCTTCGGACCTACGTCCACCTCCACCCGTGTCGATTTTGGTAAGCGTACGATTGCCGCACGCCGGGACCCACAGCGCGTTGAACGCGGAGATCATGCCGCCGCAACCGTTCTCGATCTTGACCCTGACGGGAGGCTCGACGGGCTTGTTGGTTTTGGCGTCGATGCGCTGGACAGCGGTGGCAGTGGCGATCAGAGCCGCGTCGTTGAACTGCATTCCTACGGCGGGGCTGTCGGTCGTGATCTCGGCCTCGGGTACGAGGGCGGATAGCGGGATGAGAATGCCGGGCGTGGCGAGTCCGGCCTTTGGTACGGGCTTCTTTTCGGCGGCAGCCACCATGAAGGTGACTACCGCCGCCAGTGTGATGAATTTAGAATTCATAGCGCAGAGCGAACTGCATCACGCGGGCCTGCATTACGCCGGTCAATTGGCCGAACGTAGACGGAGCCGCGAGCGAGAGACTGGGCGTTGTGAAGTTGACGTTGTTGAAGGCGTTGAAGGCTTCGGCGCGCAACTGCACGCGGTGGCCTTCGAGCTTGGGCAGGTAGAAGAACTTGCCAAGCGAGAGATCGAAGTTGGACATCGACGGACCGGTGAACATCGCGCGGGTGCCGGTGGTTCCGGGGTAAGCGCCCATGATCGAGGTGTACACCGAGTTGGTCGCGAACAGGCTGGGGTTGCCGGCCGAGTTGTACTGCACGCTCGCGGTGGGCAGCGTTGCGCCGGGGCGCACGATGCCGAGCGAAGAGTTCAGGTAGTTGACCGAGTACACGCCGCCCGCGGAAACACTGAGCGGATTGCCCGAACGGTAGCGCCACAACATCGTGGTCTGCCAGCCGCCGAGCATCGTGTTGACCCAACCAGGCGCGCTGTTCAGGAACTGCTTGCCCTTGCCAAACGGGAGTTCGACGACGGTGTTCGCGGTGATGTTGTGCGCGGCGTTGAAGTCCGAAAGACCTCGGAAACCATTGGGGTTGAAGCTATCCTGAATGGTGCCGGTGCCGCCGGATTCGGCCGACGAATACATGTCGATCGACTTCGACAGCGTGTAGTTGAAGTCGAAGCCCCAACCGTTGCTAACGGGGCGGCGCAGGGTCAACTGGCCGCTGTGGTAGCTGGAACGCCCTTCGTTGGTCCAGGCGAGGTAACCCGCGGCCTGGCGCATAAAGAACGTGTTGCAACCGGAGACAGAGAGGCATGTGCCGTTGGACTGGCGGACACGATCCATGTCGTTCAGCGCGTCGAGGTCGGAGCCGGCGTAGGTGTTGTAGGTGGTGTAAAAGTAGTTCTGCGTCGCGCTGCCGTTGATGTAGCGATTGGCGGCGCCGGGGAACATGTTTTCAAAGAACGCGACGTTGGGAACCTGCGCCGCGGTCATGCCGCGTTCGTAGTAATCGCGGAGCATGCCGGCGGCCTGCGTCCACGTCTGGCCGGACTTCGCATCCTTGAACTGGGTCGCGGGCTGGAAGAGATCCATGCGGACAAGCGACTTGCGCGCGAGGCGCCCGACGTAGCCGACTTCGATCACCAACTTACCGGGAAGCGGGCGAGCGTAGCTGGCGTTGAGCAGGTAGTTGTACGGCGCGACGAGGTTGGTAAACGCGCCCTGGTACGCGCCGAAGCCGCCGGTGGCCACGGGAGGCGTGTACGGGAACACAGCGGCTGGAGCCTGCGGAATCGCGGGTAGCGAACCGGCGCCGTAGCGAGCCGAGGTCGAGAAGTTGGTGTTGATGGGCTGGGTCATCTGCGTCGCAAGGCCGGGCGAACCGGACTGGTCGAAGTTGGTGACCATGCTCGAACCATAGCGGTCGTACAGCATCGACGCGCCGATGCGGAACACGGAGCCTTTGCCGAACAGCTTGCCGGCGAAGCCGTTGTAATCCGGCGCATACGCCATGTTCAAACGCGGCGCCCAGTTGTTGTTGTCGCGGTTATACCAGCCCGCGGCGCCGTTAACAGGACCCGCGGCGCTAAACGTGAGGTCGTTGATGTTGCTGTTGGTGACGCCGCCGAGCGAGGCTCCGACGCGCTGCGCCCAAACGCTTTCGATGGGCACGGTGGTGTTGACCTGCGTGCCGTTGGTTTCATACGGCGGCGCGTAGTTGCCGTAGCGAACGCCGTAGGTGAGCGTCAGGTCCCTGCGGATCTTCCAGACATCCTGGATGTAGAACTCGTACTCGTTGGTGGCGAAGCTACGAGCGATGGGCTGTCCGAAGGCGACCGACTTGCCGGTGAGGTCGAAGTTGTAGGTCGCGCTGTACTGGTTGATGACGCCGAGCAGGATGCCCAGGGCACGCTGCGTCGGCTGCGTTTCCGAAAGAGCCAAGGATGACAGGCCCGAGCGGTTCTTGATGAACGCGTTGACGGCGTTGCTGGCATCGGAGCCAAGGCCCGCCAGCGTGTTGCGCGAAAAGCTGTAGCTTTGGAACGAATTCGCGTAGGACACGCGGTCGTTCTGGATGAGGCGGAAGTTGATGCCGCCCTGCACGGTGTGCGTCTTCTTCGTCCACGTAAGGTCGTTGACGAGGTTGGTGGTCGGAATGATGCGACCGACGCCACGCACAAAGTTTTCAAACGGTGTGATGCCGTCAAAGCTGAGCGACTGGTTCTGCGAACCGGTCTTGTAGATGCCGAGGCGGGTGTAGCCGAAGTTGAACACGTTCACCAGGCTCGGCGAGAACACGTACTGATGGCGCGCGGAGAGGCCTCGCGAGTTGTCGACGATCTTTGACGCGGCGTCCTGACCGGGAAACTGCGCGAGGTTCGCGGTGTCGTCGCGCTTGTTGTCGGCGAGCGTGCCGCGAATCATGAAGCTCTGCTTTTCGGTGACGTTGAAGTCGAACTTGGCGACATAGGCGCGGTCGTTGCGGGTGAGCGGCGCGTTGAAACGGTAGAGACCGAAGTTCAGGCCGCGATCGGAACCACCGGCGAGGTCGTTGGCCACCGGGTACTGCTTGAGGATGTTCATCATCGCGGTGTTGACGCCGATGCCCAGCGGGTCGACGGCCTTGACCTCAGACGGGTTGATGCTGCCGATGGTGCCGTCGTTCTGGCGGAACTGCACGATGCCCTGCTTCAACGTTTCGGTGGGAACGTTGCGGGATTGCGCGGCGGCCGAACGGTCCTTGCGCTCTTCCCAGTTGAGAAAGAAGAAAGCCTTATCGCGAACGATGCGCCCGCCGAGCGATGCGCCGTACTGGTTGCGAATCAGATTTTCGCGCGCCAGGCCGGAACGGTTCGAAAACCAGTCGTTCGCGGCGGTCTTGACGTTGCGATGAAATTCATACAGCGAACCATGAAACTGGTTCGAACCAGACTTGGTGACGAGCGTAACTTGTCCACCGGACGAGCGGCCCTGGTCCGCGCCCTGGCCCGCGATGGTGACGCGGAATTCCTGCACGGAATCGAGAGGCACGGGGAGAGCGGAGGTCAAGCCCTGCGCGCCCGCGGCCTGCGCGTTCTGGTTGTTGGAGGTGACGCCCGAGTCCTGATTATCGTTGACGTCGACGCCATCGAGCGTGACGTTGTTCTGGTCGCGACGGGCGCCGAGCACCTCGCCGGTGGCGGTGACGCCGGGCTGCAAGCTCAGCAGTTCGACAACGTTGCGCGTTTGCAGCGGCAGTTGGCGAACCTGCGTTTCGGTGAACGGATTGCCGATCGTTGCGTTCTGCGTATTGATGGGCGCGGCGACCTCTTCGACGTGGATCACTTCGGTGACCTGGCCAATTTCGAGCTTGACGTCGAGCGTGGAAGGAACGTTGATCTGCAGGACCACGTCGGCTTGAAAGGTCCTGAAACCGGGGCTTTGGGCCTCCAGCTTGTAGTTTCCTGGTGGAACCTGGGCGAACTGATACGAGCCGTCCGCGGAAACTGTCTTGCGCGACGCCGATGTCGCGGAGTTGGTAAGAGTGACCATCGCGTTGGGCACGATGGCGTTCTGGCTATCCGTTACCGCGCCCTGAATAGAGCTGGTCTGCGCGTGCAGTGCGAGCGTTGCAAGCGCAATACAGACGAGTAATTTCTTCAATTAAGCCCCCAAAGACTGATGTTCTGTGCCAACAGTGGCGCGCCGGCATTGGCGCAGGGGTGGCTCGTACATTGAGCGCGCTGACTAGGCGGGACCGGCTTCCGAAACCCCACGGAAGCAATAACAGGATCATAAAAGGTTTCTATTTCAGTGGTCAAATAGAAAACCGCTATAATCCTTATTCGCCCCGGTTGCGAAGCCTTCCAGCGGCCCCTGTCCCTCCGCTTACACATCGTTT
Source organism: Acidobacteriota bacterium (assembly GCA_018268875.1). Lineage (GTDB taxonomy): Bacteria > Acidobacteriota > Terriglobia > Bryobacterales > Bryobacteraceae > F-183. Next base: position 4,256 of record JAFDVT010000393.1, on the reverse strand, counting down.
TGAAAGCAGAGGAACGCACTGTGACGGCAATGCTATGGCCTGTTGTTCTGTTCATGGCCATCTCACTGGCGATCGGCCTGTACACCTACACGCAGGTTCGCGGATCGAGCAAAAACTATACGGTTTGCGGCAAGTCGATGCCCTTTCTGGTCGTGGGCACGGGACTTGCGGCGCAAGCCATTGACGGCAACGCGACGCTGGGCAACGCGTCGTTGACCTTGACCACCGGGTTCTGGGCGGGAGCGGCGATCCCATTGGGATTGGCGCTGAGCCTGTTGATTGTGGGCCGCTTTCTGGCGGCTCCACTCCACAAGATGGACCTGCTGACGCTGCCTGAATTCTTCTACCGCCGCTATTCGAAATACGCGGAATTGTTGACGTCGATACTGACGATCGTTTGTTTCATCATTCTCGTCGCGGGTAATCTTTCCGCGGTCGCATGGATCCTGTCCGTCGTGAGCGGCCTGAGTTACGGCACGTGTTTGATCATCGGTACGACGGTGATTCTGGCGTACACGGTGGCCGGCGGTTTGTATGCGGCGCTGTGGACCGACTTCTTTCAAATCCACATCGCGATACTCGGGTTTCTGCTGGCGGCGGGCTACATTCTGTGGACGCGCGGGCTTGGCGATGTGATCGCGACACTGCCGGTCGCAACGCTCGATCCGGCACAGATGACGACGGTCGCCGGCGGCGGACTGGCCAACTGGGCGAACATCATTTCGCTGGGTTTCGGCAATGCGATGGCGCTCGATTTTATGGAGCGTGTGTTTTCCGCAAAGTCATCGGACACCGCGCGGCGAGCCTGCTATTACGCGTCTTTCTGGACGATCGTGATCGGATTGTGCGCCTCGCTGATTGGCCTTGCGGCGATCTCGACGGTCGGCAAGTTGGACGATCCACGCATGGCGATGCCGGCGTACGCGGGCCAGCATCTGCCGTACATCATCGCCGTGATGGTGTTTGTCGGCGTGCTTGGCGCGTCGATGTCCACGGCCAATGGCGCGATGCTGGTGATTTCGATCGTGATGGCGCGCAACCTCTGGCAGCGCTGGACGGCGCGGACGCCTTCGGACGCGTTCATGCTGATGCTGTCGCGCGCGCTGGCGCTGCCGGTTTCGATTGCCGCCGGATGGATCGCGTATGTCCGACCGGAGCCCGGCATTCTGCTGGTCGTCGCGTTCGACATCGTGTTCGCCGGTTGCGTGATTCCGTTGTTTTTAGGCGTGTATTGGAAGCGCGCGACCGCGGAAGGCGCCATCGCCAGTATCGTGGCAGGTACGGCCGCAAGGATGATCTGTTACTTCGCGGTCCCCGCGGCGTGGGCCGGTCTCGATACGTTGATCCCGCCGTTGATCAGCGCCGTCGCGTTCTTTACCACCAGCATTGTTACCAAGCCGTCGACCGTTGAGAATACCGAGGTGCTGCTTTGCGAAACTCACTAGCCGTTGTCCTGATCGCATGGATGTCGATGGTCGCGCAGGACGTTCAGAAGAAGAGCGGCGGCCTGCGCCTGCAGCGTCCACCGCTTCCCGGCGTCAAGGAAGTACAGAAGCCGATGACGGACCTCGCCCCCGAGGCTGTGTTTCCGGTGCCCGGCGTTCCGGACTGGACAGCGACCGCGCCCGACGGCATCTGGGTGTCGAACAAACCCAAGGGTACGGTTGCGAAGCTGAACGCGAAAACCAACATCGTGGAAGAGACCGTCGACGTCGGCAAGGCGCCTTGCAGCGGCATCGCGTACGGGTTCGGCAGCATCTGGGCACCGACCTGCGGTGACCGCAATCGCGACCGTCCAACGGACTTCACCAACTCCGGCATCGCTCGCGTCGATGTGAAGACCAACACGCGGATCGCCTTTATTGACGCGCCTCCCGCGAATTCCGAAGGTGGCATCGCCGTGTCGCCGGAAGCGGTGTGGATCGCGAGCGGCGCGGAGGGCGACAAGGTTCTGCGCATCAATCCGGTGACCAACAAAGTGGAGAAGGAGATCGCCATCGTCGCGGGTTCGCACACGGTCGACTACGGCGAAGGCGCGGTGTGGGTGACGCAATCGAGCGGCAACATTCTGACGCGCATCGATCCCAAGACCAACGCGGTTACGGACACGATCGAGGTCGGTCCGAAGCCGAGGTTTCTGACGGTGGGCGAGGGCTTTGTCTGGACGTTGAACCAGGGCGACGGTACGGTTTCGAAGGTCGATCCGAAGAGCCGAAAGGTGGTGGCGACGATCCAATGCGGCGTGCCCGGCGGCGGCGGCGAGATCTCTGCCGGCGGCGGCGCGGTGTGGTTGACGGTGTTCCAACTGCCGCTCACTCGCATCGACGCGAAGACCGATAAGGTGACGCATCAATGGACGGGCGCGGGCGGCGACGCGGTGCTGTTCGCACACGGGTCCGTATGGTTGTCGAACTTGCGGGAACAGAACATTTGGAGGCTCGATCCAGCCAAGTTGCTGAAGTAATCATGGAACACACAATTCTCTGGGAAGAAGAGTTACGAGGCGGCCAGACGTGGTCTCACATCTTCGATAGCGGGATGTCCATCCGGTTGACCGATGTCGAAGGCGGGGCCAACGTTTCGGCGTTGATGTACAACTCGCGGCATACCGAAGAGCGTTACAACATGCCGGATACGCTGAAGGCGCAACACATCGCGCGGCTCACGGAAGGTTTCTGCATCTATTCCGATATGGGCCATGTGATGTGGTCGATGACGCATGATACGGCGGGTTGGCACGACCCGTTGGGCGGCGTGTTGGATGACAAGACGCTGGCCAAGAACTACGGCATCAAGACGTATCAGGAACATCGCAACGAGTGGACACAGGCGCCGAAGGAACAGATGCTGTTGGAACTCGCGAAGTACTCGCTGGGGCCCCGCGACTGGATTCCCTCGCTGAATTTGTTCAGCAAGGTGGAAGTCGGCCTCGATGGTGTGATGCGGTATGTGCCGGGCCATTCAAGGCCGGGTTCGTATGTCGAACTTCGCGCGGAGATGCGTACGCTGCTGGTGTTGAACGCGAATCATCATCCGCTGGATCCGGGGTCTGTGTATTCGCCGAAGCCCGTGAAGTTGACGGTGAAGCGCGTGCCTCCGGCAGGTACGGATGACAAATGCCGCTTGTCGCGCCCTGAGAATGGCCGTGGGTTTGAGTTAAACGCGAGGTGTTGTTCGTAATGACACGAATTGACGTGACGGTATTGGCGGGCGATGGTTGGTGCGAAGTCGTGAAGAAGGGTGAGACGCTACGCATCATTGATCTCGAAGGCAATCAGGCCGTTGACACTCTCTTATACAACGCACATGACAAAGAGGACCGATACTCCGCGATTGATACGATCAACTCGCAGGGCAATATCTATCTCACCAAAGGTTCGAAGCTGATCACGCAGAATGGCAACGTTCTGATGACCATCACCGAAGACCAATGCGGCCGCCACGATACGCTGGGCGGCGCCTGTTCGCAGGAATCGAATATGGTGCGCTATGACATCGGCAAACGCTATATGCATGCCTGCCGGCAGACGTTCTTGAAATATGGACTGCCGCACGGCATCGAGAAGCGCGACATCGTGTCGAATATCAACTTCTTTATGAACGTCCCGGTGACGCCGGAAGGCAAGCTGACGTTCGAAGACGGTTTATCCGCCCCTGGCAAGTATCTTGAGCTTTACGCCGAGATGGACACGCTGGTGCTGATTTCCAACTGCCCGCAACTCAACAATCCCTGTAACGCGTATAACCCAACACCGGTTCGTTTGATCGTCAAGTCCTAAATGTTCTCAAAAGTATTGATCGCCAACCGTGGCGCTATCGCCTGCCGCATCGCTCGCACACTGCGTACGATGGGCATCACCAGCGTCGCCATCTATTCTGAAGCTGACCGAGGTTCGCTGCATGTTCGCATGTGCGACGAGGCCGTGTCCGTTGGAGGTCCGCGCGGGTACCTCGACGTGGACGCTGTATTGCAAGCGGCCCGTTCGACGGGCGCGCAAGCGGTGCATCCGGGTTACGGATTCCTGTCCGAAAACACGAGGTTCGCCGAAGCTTGCGAGGCCGCGGGCGTAACGTTCATCGGTCCCACAGCGGAGCAGATTCGCGACTTCGGTTTGAAGCACAAGGCTCGCGAGATCGCGGAACAACAGGGCGTGCCGTTGTTGAACGGTACGGGACTGCTGTCGAACCCGGGCGATGCCGCTGCCATTGGTTTTCCGTTGATGCTGAAGTCGACGGCGGGCGGTGGCGGCATTGGT
>JAFDVT010000392.1 GCA_018268875.1 Acidobacteriota bacterium | reverse complement strand
CGATGGGTCGCTCGATCACTATGCGATGTGCGACTGGGTCGAGAACGCGATCGTGCTGCCGATGTCGCGCGGGGAAAGCCCGGTTTACGGCCAAATGCACCTGAAATGCCGCGTGGAGGTCAACTCGCGCCTGGGAGCAGTGCACGCTTGAACACGGAGTTTACCGGGGAACGAGTGGTTCCCAGGCAGGTCAGCGTCGATCTCTGGAACGAACATTTTTCGCGATACTGCTATGCCGCGCGCATGGCCCAGGGCAAGCGTGTTCTGGACCTTGGCTGTGGCACCGGCTATGGGACCGCGGAGTTAGCGAAGACAGCCGCATCGGCCACAGGCGTGGATGTCGCGGAGGACGCGGTGGCGTACGCGTCACAGCACTATCCGGGGATCCAATTCGTGCGCGCGTCCGCAACGTCAACCGGGTTGGCGGACGCGTCATTCGACCTCATCACCGCGTTTGAAGTGATCGAACATTTGACGGATTGGCGGGCGCTGCTCGCCGAAGCCAAGCGCCTGCTAGCGCCCGGTGGGACGTTTCTTGTCTCGACGCCGAATCGCGAGTATTACGCCGAATCGCGCGGCGCGAGCGGGCCCAATCCGTTTCACGAACACGAGTTCGAATACACAGAATTTCGCGATGCGGTGAGCGAGTTTTTTGCGCCGGTCGAGATCCTGTTGCAGAACCGCACCGAAGCGTTCGCGTTTGTGAGCGCGGGGTTCGCGGGCGACGCGACAGCAGTGGTGCAAGGTTCCGGCAACGTTTCGGATACGGCGTTTTTCCTGGCGGTTTGCGGGATTTCTGCGACTCCGGCGTTTGTATATGTACCCGCCGCGGCGAACCTGATGCGGGAGCGCGAACGCCACATCGCCAAGTTGGACGACGAGGTTCGCACCAAGGATTCGTGGCTTGCTGAAACACGTGCCGAGCGCGACCAGGCGATGGCTCTGCATCGCGACATGGAGCACGAGGTCGAGCGTCGCAACGCGTGGGCCCGGCAGTTGGAAGCGGAACTCGAAGAGGCGCGCGGCCATCTTTCGCGCACGCAGGCGGAGTTCGAGGCTTCGCGCGCGGAGTCTCAGTCGATTGCCGATGCGTACGAGGCGAAGGTTCGCGAACTGGAGTCCGATGTCGCCGAACGTTCCACCTGGGCGCAGGAGACGGAAGCGCGTCTGCAGGCGGAGTTGACGGCAAAGGCAAACGAACTCGCGGAAGCCGTTCGGCTGCTGGATGCGGCCGAAACAGCAGTGGTCGAACGCACGCAATGGGCGCAGTCGTTACGCCGCGAACTCGACCTGGTGCGCGAATCGCGCTGGGTGAAATTGGGCCGCAAATTCGGATTGGGGCCGCGCATCGGTGGTTAAAGCCCTGCGGCTGTTGAAGGCGATCCTATTCGCCTTTCTCACCATGTTTCTGGCCGCGAGCGTCGCCGCCGTGATCGCAGTGTGGGACCTGGTGAGTGCGCTGTTTACGGGCAGGAAACAACTGCTCGCGGATACCATCCCGGATCGTTCCGCCGCATCGTTCGTCATTCCCAACTGGAACGGCAAAGACCTGCTTGAGATGTATTTGCCGTCGGTTGTCGAAGCGGCATCGAAGCACCCAGGCAGCGAGGTGATCGTTGTCGACAATGGTTCGACGGACGGCAGCGCGGACTTTGTGAAGGAGCGTTTTCCCGACACGGTTCGCTTGCTCGCGTTGCCGCAGAACCTGGGGTTTGGCGGCGGTTCCAACGCGGGTTTTGCAGCAGCCAAGAACGATATCGTCGTCCTTTTGAACAGCGACATGCGGGTTGAGCCCGGCATGTTGAAGCCCTTGCTCGATGGGTTCACCGACGAGAAAGTGTTCGCGGTTTCCTGCCAGATTTTCTTCAGTGATCCGAACAAGAAGCGCGAGGAGACAGGGCTCACCAACGGCTGGTGGAGCAACGGTCACCTGCGCGTCAAGCACGTGATCGACACGACGATCGATCAACCGTATCCGTGCTATTACGGCGGCGGCGGATCCTGCGCGTTCGACAAGCGGAAGTTTCTTGAGCTGGGCGGGTTCGATCACCTGCTGCGCCCGTTTTACCTTGAAGACACGGATCTGGGTCACATGGCCTGGAAGCGCGGCTGGAAGGTGCTGTATCAGCCCGCGAGCATTGTCTTTCACGAGCATCGCGGCACCATTGGCAAGAACTTTTCGGACACCTATATACAAGGCGTTCTGAAGAAAAACTTCCTGCTCTACACGTGGAAGAACATCCATGAATGGCGCAAGCTGGGCGAACATTTTCTGTACCTGATTTCCGATGTCGGCCTCAGCGCGGCGTTTGGACATTCGGCGGAACGCGTGAATTTGCGCGGCCTGCTTCGCGCGATCGCACAGTTGCCGGAATGTTTGCAAGCTCGCTCGCGCGCCCGCAAACTGGCAGTGACGAGCGATACCGAAGTGTTCCGCCGGCAAACCGGCGCGTACTTTCGCGACCGTTTTGCGGAACTTCCGCAGGAGCCTGAGCGGCTTTCGGTACTCTTCGTTGCCCCTTACCCCGTGTATCCGCCGATCCATGGCGGCGCGGTGTTCATGTACCAGACAATTCGCGAACTGGCGCGGCTTTGCGACCTGCACCTGATCATCATGCTCGATTGGGAGTGGGAACTGGAGGCGCATCAATCCCTGCGGGCATTGGCCAAGTCGGTGGAGTTCGTGATCCGTCCGCCGGCGAAGCAAAAGCGCCTGGGCAGCATCATTCCGCACGCGGTGTACGAGTTTGAAAACGCCGATCTTGAATACCTGATCCAACGCCAGACCTACTTGCACAAGGTGGACGTCCTCCAGTTGGAATACACGGTTCTTGGGCAGTATGCCGGGGACTTTCAGCGCCTTCGCTGCATCCTGTTTGAGCATGATGTGTACTTCCAGTCGATTGCGCGAGGGCTTCCGTTTGTGAAGAGTCCCATCAAGCGGATTCAGCATACCTGGGAGTATTTGCGGGCCTTGCGTTATGAGCTGAAGCTGTTGCCGCGCATGCATCGCGTGCAGGTTTGCAGCGTTGATAACCGGACGTATGTCGAATCGTTCTTGCCCGAGATGCGAGGCCGCATCGACGATCAGTATCGCGCTGGCGTTGACACGTCGCGTTATGAGTTCAAGTCCGGCGGCCGCGAGGCGGACACGGTGCTGTTTCTCGGCAGCTTTCGACACACGCCCAATGTCGAGGCGCTGGATTGGTTCATCCATCATGTGTGGAACCTCGTGCTCGCCAAGCGGCCTGGCGCGAGGCTGATTCTGATTGGTTCCGATCCTCCTCCCAAGCATTCGCTGTCGCCCGAATGGAAGAACGTCGAACTGATTGGCTTTGTCGATGACGTGCGTACGCCGCTTGCGCAGTATGCGGTGTTCATTTGCCCGATCCTGTCGGGGTCAGGCGTGCGCGTCAAGCTGCTGGAAGGGTTCGCCGCGGGCATTCCAACGGTATCGACGACGATTGGCGCGGAAGGCCTTGCCGCCAAAGACGGCGAACTCTGCGGCCTGGCCGACGACGCGCAAGGCTTTGCTGATTGGGTGGTGAGGCTGCTGGAAGATCCCGCGACGGCCGCTGATATGGCGGTTCGCGCACGTGCCTACGTCGAGGAACATCGCGACATGCGGCGCATGACCGAGCGACTGGTAGAGTGCTATAAGCATGAAGTGCAGCAAGCTCGCCATCGCCGCTAGCGTCGTTTTCTCGCTCAGTGCGCAGCAAAGACCCCGCGACCTTGGCATCAAGCCTGGCGTGTTGCCAACGGGCCCGCTGAATGCGATCACCGACGTCGCCGGCGTGAGGGTCGGACACACCACGTTGATCGACGGCGCCAAGGTGCAGACAGGCGTAACCGCGATCCTGCCGCATGGCGGCAACCTGTTTCAGAACAAGGTCGCGGGCGGGATCCACATTGCCAACGCGTTCGGCAAACTCGCCGGTAGCACGCAGGTGGACGAACTCGG
>JAFDVT010000391.1 GCA_018268875.1 Acidobacteriota bacterium | reverse complement strand
TTCGCGTGGTGATGCGGCATTTTGAAGACTGCGAAATTGTGGATCGACAGAAGGATTGCGTCGGATGGGATCTGGAGGCGAGAAGAGATGGCGAGCCCAAGCCGCTTCTTTTGGAGGTGAAGGGCCTTTCGGGCGTGGATGTTCGAGTCGAGTTGACCGCGAACGAGTACGCCCAAATGCAGGCGAATGCGCCCGTTTACCGCGTTTGTGTGGTCACCAATGCGTTGGCCGACAATCCACAACTGCAGATCCTGCGGTACAACCCAGGGACGCGTTGCATGACAAGCCAGACTGACGAGGAGTTCTTCGTGGACGAGGCCACCACTGCGCGGATTTGGCAGGGATCTTAATTCGAATCGACTAGCGCCCAATTCGTGAGGCCCGTCGCAAGCTGTGGAAGCAGGCGCCCGGCGTGATACAGTCTCGTCCATGACCCGACTGCGCTTGCTGTTTCTCACTGGGATGGCGCTCGCCGTCCTTTCCGCGCAATCCTCATCCACGCCATACGGATCCAACCCCGCCGCCGGCCAAACCTTTACCCACGACGGCGTCAAACTCTACTACGAGGTCTACGGCACCAACGGCGAACCGCTACTTGTTATCCATCCCAACGGCACCAGTATCGCCGCCATGAAGCCGCAGATCGAGCACTTTCGCAAGCGCTTCCATGTCATCGCGATGGACACCCGGGACCACGGCCGATCCGGCGACAGCACCGGTCCTTTGACCTACGAAAAGATGACCGCCGATCAGGTCGCGCTGCTCGACCATTTGAAGATCCCTTCGGCGAACGTCCTCGGCTGGAGCGACGGGGGGATCCAGGCGCTGTTGCTGGGAATGAAGTACCCGTCGCGGGTAAAGAAGATCGCCGCCACGGGCGCCAATCTCAACCCGTCCTCAAGTGCGATTTATCCCGAAACGATCGCGATGGTGAAAGAGATGCTGAGTTCGATCCCCGCCGCCGACCGCGACAAACCGGCAACAAAGCGAGTGATTCGCACCACGGAACTGATGCTCGCCCAACCGCACATCGACGCCAGTTCGCTGGCCGCCATTCAGGCACCGGCGCTCATCATGGCCGGCGATCATGATCTGATTCGCGACCAACACACGGTGGAGATCTTCCATCGGATTCCCAACAGCCAGTTAGCCATTTTCCCCGGCTCCACCCACGCCGTTTCCTACGACAGCCCCGTCTTGTTCAACGCGACCGTCGAACACTTCTTAACCACCCCGTTCGTCAAACTCGACCGCGTCAAGGACGCATTGAAGACGTTCGACGCCATTGCGCAAGGCAAATAAGTTAGGTCTGCACGTCCCGCTCGATGGCGGCGTCATGATGTTGAAATGACGAACATCGCCGCCGCCAGAATCATCCTCATCGCGCTCGCGATCACGCCCGCCGCCGCCTGGTCGCAGACGCCGCCTTCGTTGATCCGGCTGCACCAGACTCCCGAAACCCGCTCCGACATCGCGCCCGTGCGCGCGAATCCCAATGTCGTCAGCATTGGACTCCAATCGATCACCGGCGGCCGCGAGACCTGGCAACTGGAACTCCACGGCTCATTCACCGGACTCGAAGAGGCCGACAAAGCCCAGCCGCTTCAGTACTACGCCGACGTCCGCGGCATCCGCACCAGCATCGCCTTCCACCGCAACTGGTGGAGCACCCGTTCCGACGAGGCGATGCAGGCGTTGCGCCGCGCCCGCTACCTGCAGATCACCGTCATCCGCATCCCCGTGCAGGCCGAAGGCGAACTCAACGAACTCCTGCGCGCGCGTCGCGCCAGCCTCGACAGCATCAACCTCGATCGACCGGAAATCGTATACCAGACCCTTGCCGGCGACTATTCGGGGACCTTCCTCATCGTGTCGCCGCTGCCGTCGCTTGCCGCGCTCGACGAAGGCGTCAGCCGCTCGGCCGCCGCGTACCTTCGGTCTACCGGCAACCCGTCCCAGCGCTCCGGCGCCGCCAACTTCAAGAGCGACATCTCCTATGAGACGCAGTTGTTCCGCATCGACCCGCTGCTCAGCCGCGTCACCTCGGAATTCGCCGAACTCGACCCCGCGTTCTGGCTCACACGCAACTAATGCAAAAAGAGAGTGCCGGACTCATTCCCGAAGGAACAAGACCGGCACTCTTTTCAAACCCGGGAGAGATCGCTTGGGGACTCGTACCTCCCGGTTGCTACTTCTCCCGATTGGAGTTCAGAAACGGATCGCCCGAAAGAGCGTTAGCTGCGGCGAGCCACTTCCTTGACCTTCGGCACCGCGAGGTAGCCGGAGACCTTGTCCTTGGAAATCTGGTTGATCACCAGTTCCAGAGGCAGCCGCGCCTGCGAGGTGTAGAACTGGACAGGCTCGTTCACGTTCTTGTCCTTCTTTTCCACCGTGCGGTCGTCAGCGATGACGTTCACCGTAAAGCGGCTCTTCTTCACGTCGGCCTTTTTCAGGGCGAGCAGGATGTTGCCAACCTTCTGCGGACCTTTCACCTTTTTGTCCAGGGTGAATTCGAAGTAGTCGCGCTCGCCCAGCTTCTTCAGCGCGTCGAGTTCGCTGGCGTTGGTCGCGATCAGCCCGCTCATGACGCCCATGTCACCGGTCATGCGTTTCAGATCGGCAATGGTACGGTCCAGTTCGTCTTTGGCGCTTGCCACCTGGGTTTGCACCGTACCGACGTCGGTCTTGATGGTGCTCAGCGATTCGTCCACCTTGGTGGCGTTCGCCTCGTTGGCCTTACGCCAGTCCTCGAGGCGCGAGGTCATTTCTTCGTTGCGCGCCGTCAGATCCTTCAAGTGCTTCGCGGTGAGCGCGCGTGCGTTGGCCTGAATCTGAATCTGCCGTTGCGCCGCCTTTTGCGCGGCGGCGTTTTCCGCGTTCAGCTTGGCGATGGTTTCGTTCATGGTCGCCGTATTTTCCTGCTTGACGGCGGTCACCGACGTTTCCATTTCCCCACGCATCTTTTCCATTTGCTGGTGGGTCTTTGCCAGCTCTTCGCGAACATTGCTCGATTGGTAGCTTTGGAAGGCGAGTCCGCCAAGAGCGGCCACCAACGCAACTCCCAACGCAACCTTGCCGGCGATGCCTTCCTTCCGCGGGTGGCTCTCGACGACGACGGGATTGGTCTCAAAGCTTGACATTGTTCTTGGCTCCTTTTGATTTCGCAAACCGCTCTTGCGGCGACGCTGCATTAGACTGCAATCGTCGCGCCAAACTGTAAGTGCTTTGGGATCAATAAGAAAGCGGGCCGGTAATTTTGGCCTCGGAAATTCTGACAAGAAAATCAGTGAGAATCCGCAAGATTTGCCGGGGTATCCCCGCAAGGCATGCGAATTTCGGCCCGAAACAGAGGAAAACCAGTGTTAGACGTCTCTCGGGCCACTTCCAGTTTCCCCTGATCTCCGTACCGCGCATGCAGGCGCTGCCGTACGTTCACCAGCCCGATGCCGCTGCCCTTGCGAGGCTGATATTCGGGATCGTAAGCGTTCGATACGCGGATCACCAGGATGCCTTTGCCGCAGCGTGCTTCTATCCGCACGATGCCGCTGTCGCTGATGCCGGAAATGCCGTGTTTCATGGCGTTCTCAACCAACGGCTGCACGATCAAGGAAGGCACGTGACACTGGCCGCAGGCTTCGTCAATCGACTGTTCGATCGTCAAACGCGACCCGAAGCGAACCCGCTCCACTTCGAGGTAATTCAGACATAAGGCACGCTCTTCCTGCAGTGGAATCGACTCGCGGTCGCCCAACTGCAGCGTCGTACGCAGAAAGTCCGACAGCTTGATGCACATCTCGCGCGCCCGCTTGCCGTCGGCCACCGCAAGGGCCGAAATCGAGTTCAGGCTATTGAACAGGAAGTGCGGGTTCACCTGCATCTTCAGCGCCTTTAGCTGCGATTCGCGAGCCAGCGTCTGCGCCTGTTGCGACGATTCGACGGACGACAACAGGTAATGCAGCGCGACGGTCAGCAGATACAGCAGCACGCCGGCGACATAAAACAGCGGATAAAACCGTTCGATCCGCGTGTCGAACGCCGGAAAGAACCGGCTCAGCGCCCAAGCCCACGCCACCGCGAGCAGGACCCAGAAGGCGCCCATCGCCGATGCCGCCGCAAAGTGGTTCACCACCAGCTTGCCGGGCGCCGTACGCGACAGCGGCATGATGTTGCACAAATACCAGGAAGACAGGCAGAACAGCGAATACAGCGTCAGCAGCGGCAGGATGAACGACAGCGTTTCGGGCAGGGTCATCACGCCCGAGCCGTACGCGCCCCACGTCAGCAGCACCTCCATGGGAACCCAGGAAATGAGGTACAGCCGCAACCGCGCCGGATTGGCCAGAATCGGGTGCACAGAGCTTAGTTTTCGATTTCGACGCCGCCAAACACGGCGTTGCCGGTCAGAATCAGCTTGGGCGCCGGTTCACCGTTCACACTTGCGGGAGGCGGCAGGGTCTTGTCCTCAAACCCGCCGAACACCGCCGATCCACGAACCTCGACCGCCCAATTCTCCGGAATGCGCATCTTGATTCCGCCGAACATCGCGTTCACTTCGATGGTGGCGGCATTGTTTTTCAGCCGCGCGGGGCGAAAGTCCAGTTCCACGCCGCCGAACATCGCCATCACTTCGCCGCTTTCCAACTGCTGGCTGATCACGCGCCGCTTCAGTCCCGCGAACATCGCCATCGGACTGATATGCGGCTGATCCATGGACATCTGGTCGCCGCTGTTCCCGACCGGCAGCATGCCGCCACGGCCGCTGCCGCCGTCGCCGATCTCTCCGCCCGTCAGGTTGCGGGCCAGGAACACCACGCCGATGCTGATCAGAATGATCGGTCCGTAAAAGCGCGCGCCGACGTCGATGATGTCCAGATTGTCCAGCAGCTTCAAGACGCCGATGCAGATGGCCAGGCCGCCCGCCATGTACGAAAACAGAGACCGGCTGCGGTACAGCACATTCACGCCCCATAGAATCGGCAGAACCGGCCAGTACTCGAAGATGTCGCGAATCCGCAGAAATCCAAAGTTCTGCAGCAGAAGTCCGATGCCAAGAACAACCAGAATGACGCCGGCGTACATGCCGCCCTGGCGGCCGCCGCGCTGACCGCAGCGCCTCCGTTCTCTGACGTTGCCTCGGATTTCCATGGTTTTACATTACAAGGCGAGGGTCCCCTTCCGCGACATTGGATCGGCGAACGGCGCGGATCTGTCGGCGAAACGCGCTTGCAAGGTCGGATACAGTGAGGGAATGCCGGACCTCACGCCTCCCACTTCGATTTCCGCGGTCACCGTGTTTTCAGACCGTGCCCGCATCACCCGTGCCGGGGAGGCCGTTCTGGCGCAGGGCCAGTCCGTGGTGGAAGTGAAAGATATCCCGCTGTCTTTGCAGCCGGATTCGGTGCGCGTCAAAGGCCGCGGGGCGGGCGTCAAAATCCTTGGTATCGACGTTGCGACCGCGTACTTGCCGTCCAGCCCCGACGCCGGCGCCGCCGAACTCCAACGCGAGATCGAAACGCTCGAGGCGGCAATCCGCAAGAACACGGAAGCGTCCGCCATCCAGCAGGACCGCCTCAAAACTCTCTCCGCTGTCCGCGCGAACTCCGCCGCTGAAATCGTGAAAGGCATCGCCAAGGGCAAGAGCTCGGTCGAAGCTCTCGACGGCATTCTCGCCTACGCGGACCGCCAGGAGGACGAATGCCGCAAGGCTATTCAGTCCCTGGGCGAAACCATTCGCGACCTCAACCGCCAATTGGAGGCCGCCAAAGCCCGCCGCCACCAGATGCACCAGGCCGCAGCCTCCAATCGCAAAGTGATCCGCATCGCCGTCGAGGCCTCGCATCCCGGCGAGACCGCATTCTCCTTCGAGCTCACCTACGTCTGCAACGGCGCCCACTGGCAGCCCTTGTACGATATGCGTCTCGATGATGGAAAGGGCAAGGTTCAAGCGTCGTACCTCGCCATGGTGAGCCAGAATACCGGCGAAGACTGGAACGGCGTCGAGCTATCCCTGTCCACCGCGCGTACCGCCGCCACCCAGTCGATTCCCAAGCTCGAACCGTGGTACCTGCGCCTGTATGTCGAGCCTCCGGCGCCGCCGATGATGGCAAAAATGAGCATGGCGCGCGGGCGGGCTCTTGGCGGAGCCGAAGATGACGAGGCCGCCATGCCCATGTTGGCCGCCGCCGCTCCCGCTTCGGCCGCAGCGCCTCCGCCTCCTCCCGCCGAGGTCGCCCAAGCCGAGGTTTCCGAACAACGCGCCTCCGCCGTCTTCAAGGTGCCCCGGGCGATGTCGATCCCGTCCGGCAACACCCCGCACCGTACCCAGATCGCCGAGTTCGAACTGCCTGCCCACGTCGACTATGTCGCCGCCCCCAAACTGGCACTGCAGGCCTATATCCGCGCGACCGTCACCAACGACTCGCCGCTAGTCCTGCTGCCCGGCAAAGCGAACCTCTTCCACGGCGATGACTTCGTCGGGACCTCGTACCTGGCCCCTTCCGCCGGGCGCGATTTCGAACTCCAGATGGGCGTCGACGAACGCATCGGCATCCAGCGCGAACTCGTGTCCCGCGACGTGTCGAAGGCGTTCCTCGGCGGAACCCGGAAGATCGGTTACCGCTTCCGGATCGAGTTGGAGAACCGGCTTCCGGCCTCCGCGCCGCTGACAGTTTTTGACCAGATTCCTCATTCTCGTCACGAAGAGATCAAGGTTAAGTTAGTTGACGCAACACCAAAACCTAACGAGGTGACAGAACTTGGGGAATTGAAATGGAACATAACGCTCGAATCAGGACGCCGCCAAGAGCTATTTTTCGAGTTCAGCGTCGAATATCCAAAGACCCAAGAATTAGTAGGGATTGGAATATAACGGCAACTTTTTTGGGCTGGTGTAACCTTTTCGAAAGGGAATAGCGCGTGCGTTGCCACCAATGCCGGGTGGATAGGAAAATCGAAACACCTATGGGAGTCACATTTTAGTGACGCTAAAAAGTCAGTAAGTGAACTATTTCCCCTTCAGAAAAGCCTGTAAATACGCACTTTAGTGCGGTTCCGAGCCTTGACACCATTGTTAACGAAGCGTAAGCTGACATTTCAGCAGTACACGCCTGTGGCGTAAACTTAATGAAGGTGTACGAGGTCCGCGCATGACCTTCCAAATTGGGGAAAAGGTGGTTTATCCGAACTATGGAGTTGGAACCATCGAAAACATTAGCACTCGGGTTTCGGGAACCCGGCCGGAGCGCTTCTACCTGCTGAGATTGACCGTGAATAACATGACCGTCATGGTTCCGTGCAGCCATGCCGGCGATGTCGGTCTCCGCAAAGTCACCAAAACCAGCGAACTCGCCAAGATGTTGTGCTTCCTCGCCGGAGGCGCCTGCCGTTCCAACCGGGACTGGAAGGACCGGTTCAAGGAAAACTCCGAAAAGATGCAGCATGGCAGCATCCTCGAAATCGCCGAGGTCCTGAAGGGCCTGCTCATCCAGCAACAATTGAAGCCGCTCTCGTTCCGGGAAAAGAAAATGCTCGACCGGGCCCGGCAAATGCTGATCACCGAAGTCTGCACCGTCAAGACCTTGCGTGAATCGGATTCCATCCAACTGCTCGACCAGGCGTTGACGAAATCCAACCTGCGCTTCCCGCTGCCGATGTAACGGGCGCCATCATACCGAATAGGAACACCAAAGGGTCCCGCGCCGTCGGGACCCTTTCTCTATTTGCGCGGCGCGCGTTTCGTGATCGCGCCGAAATACTCGAACAACGCCACCGGCAGCGCGCGGGATTGCGTTTGGAGATGATCCGCGTCGCGCGCCGTGTCCATGAACCAGCGCACGCCCTTCGGCGCGTCCTTGGCGAACATCGCCTGCATCGCGTCGTGCGACTTCTTCACGTTTTGGTCCTCATCGGTTCCCCAGCTGCAATATAGGAACGTCTTCAGGCCGCGGTTCTTGCGCAGGAACGTCCGCATGTCCGCGATCAGCCGTTGATCCTCGAGCATGAGCGGCGCGCTGAAGGCGAACCTCGCCTGGAATAACTGTGGCTTTGCGATCAGGCTATACAGCGTCAGCAATGCGCCTCGCGAATGCCCCGCCAGCAGACGTTGCTTCGGATCGGTGCGGTACGTCGCGTCGATGTTGGGAATCAGTTCTTTTTCGACGAAGTCCAGAAACCGGTCGCCGCGGCCCAGGTCACCTTGGCCGGTCTCTTCATCCTGATGCAGCATCGGAGGCGTCAGGTCGCGTTCGCGCTTGTTCCGGCCATTGGGGATCGCGACGACAATCAGATCGGGCATCGCGCCCGTCGCGCTCAGTACATCGATGGTGTTGTGATAGCGTTCCAGGTCGTTGTCGCCGTCCAACTTGTACAGCACCGGGTAGCGAACCGAAGTGTCCTTGTCATAGTTCCGGGGCAGGCGAATCAGAATGCGCCGGTCCTCCTGCAGGATCGGCGAGGCGAGCGTCAGGCTCTTCGGCGCCTGTTGCGCCAGGACCCCGGTCGCCGCGGAAAGCAGTAGAATGAGGGCCACCATGCGACTGCGTATCGTCGTCGTCACACTAACTACGATACTGTTCTTCGCGGCGGCGCAAACGCCAAAACCGGCGTCCTCCGGCCTCGTCAAGATCGCAGGAGGTAGCGGGCACAACCTGGCGCTATTTGCCGACGGCACCGTCATCGGTTGGCGCGACATGCGTTCCGGCGCGCTGGGACCGAAATCCGCCATTCCCAACAACAACGGCCAGGCTACGGCGTGCGTACGAATTCCTCTGCCTTCCAAAGTGGTCGACATCGCAGCCAGTTCGGGAACCTCGTACTTCCTTCTTGACTCCGGCGCGATCCTCGCCATGGGCGATGGACGCAGCGGCGAACTCGGCTGCGGCGAGCGTTGCCTGGCGAGGTCCGAGGAGCCTGTAGCCGTCGCTGGCATTCAGGACGCGGTCCGCATCGCCGCCGGTAGCTACACCGCGTTTGCCGTACACCGGGATGGCACGGTCAGCGGCTGGGGAAGCCCGGCCTATGGTCTCCTGGGCGAACGCGGCAGCAACGACGCTGTCCCCACGCCACTGCCGATTCCCGGTCTGCGCGACATCGCCGACATCAGCGCCACCGGCCAGACGCACGTCCTGGCGCTCACCAAGGCCGGCAAGGTCTGGCATTGGGGAAAGTTCCCCATGGGCATTGTGTTCGCCGACGACCCTGTCCTTGCGCCGCATGAGGTTCCCGGCCTATCCGGCGTCAAGACGGTTGTGTCGACCTGGGTTGCCGCGGCGCTTAAGAACGACGGTACGGTATGGGTTTGGGGCAACAACGGGCAAGCCCTGTTCGGCAACGGCCGCCGCGAACAGATCGAGAAGTCGCCGGTGCCTGTGCGCGTCGCGGGAGTGGCCAATGTCGCCGAACTCGCCGGCGCCAACGGCGGACGCCACTTTCTGGCGCTCCTGCGCGACGGCACCATTCGAACCTGGGGCAACAACGACTTTGGACAGGCCGGAAACGGTGCCTTCGGCACGTTTCAGATGGCTCCGGCCACGTCGAAGATCAGCGGCGTCAAAGCAGTCTTTGCCGTGGGCAACAATTCCTACGCGGTTCGTAACGATGGGTCGATCTGGTTCTGGGGCGGAGGCGGCGGCTACGAAGGCGTCTGGCCGTTGGGACGCAAGGGTGCTCCGTTGCCGATTCCGTTCCCCTTTCCCTGATCCGAGGAGCCTTGCG
>JAFDVT010000390.1 GCA_018268875.1 Acidobacteriota bacterium | reverse complement strand
TCCTGCGCGAGGCCGCTGAGGCGGCGTTCCCAACGGTGGCGTCCACCGATGACGGCGGCGTCGACGAGCATGCGTTCCCAGGCCGCGGGCGTTGCGACGTAGACGGACTCTTCTTCGTTGTTGTCCGCAACGGGTTCCGGGGCGGTTGCTGCGGCAGCGGGGTTCGCAAAGCTGGAAAGGAGTTCGTCGTCGGGGGCGAGTCCGGGTCTGGCACTGCGGCGGTCCTGTTCCGATGGGGTTTGGCCAAGCGAAAGATATTCGGCAAAACGAGTGGCGGAGCAACCTTCGGCGGCGCAGGCGAGGAGCGCGAGGAAGGCCCGGCCAGCGGGGTCGGGACGGGCGACGCCTCTCGAATAATGCGCGGGGATGCCGGCGCGACGAAGGGCTTCTTCAACCAGCGTCTGGTAGCGTTCGGGACTGCGCAGGAGGATCGCCATCTGGTCGAACGGGACGCCTTCGCCTGCGAGTTTGCGGATGTTTCGAGCGATTTCGACGCATTCGAGTCCTTCGCCGGCGGCGGAAAAGAAGCGCACGCAGGAGTCTTTGGACGGTTCGACCTCGGGCGCGAACAAGGACGCGGCGATGCGTTCGATGGGATTGTCGAGCGTGAGCGGTTCGGGTTCGACACCGAGGATCGCCTGCAACGACTGGAGGTTCGGCAGGTCGTGCGCGGGGATCAGCGCGAGGACGTCGGGCGCGCCGCTGAGGATGTGGCGGGCGAAGATGCCGTGGTCGAGCGAAAGGATTTCGCAACCGAGCCAGAGGATGGGGAGCTTGAGCAGCGGGTGCGAGGTGTTGCGGGTGGCGCGGGCGAAGACGTCCGGAAGGTCCAGAAGCGAGCCGCATTCTTCTTCGAATCGCGCGAGGAGGCGGCCAATGTCTTCGCCGGGGGCGCCGGTGGCGGCCACTTCGCCGGGCGTGACGCGATTCAAGCGAAGTTCCGCGATGGTGGCGCTGACGGCGCGGGCGAGACCGGGCGTTTCGGCGACAGGTTCGAAGTATGGCAGCTTGCCTTCGGCGCGAAGTTCCACGATGATGCGGGCGGCGAGGGCTTCAAAGGCGAGCGCGGCAGCGGGCTTTTCGCCGGGTTCGAGGAACGGAAGCGCCAGTTGCGAAGCCAGGATCAGCGGCGTCATGCGGTGGCAGGTGACGGTGGCGCCGGAAGGCGGAACGTACTTGCGGACGAGGTCGTCGGCAGCGCCTCGCGAGGGCGCGAGAATGAGGACTTCGCGATGTTCGCGCATCCAGGCCGCGGCGGTTTCGTGCAGAACGAGGTTGGATGCGCTCTGGACGAGGCGGCGGGAGGCCATAAGGTCACACTAGCAAAGGCATACAATAGAGGTCAGGAGTTTTTCGCTCCTCCCTGCCCATCCATGCTTCGATTTGAAACCGCCGGCGAGAGCCACGGAGAGTGTCTTGTCGCGACCCTTACGGGTTTGCCAGCATCGGTCCCGATTTCGGTTGCGGCCGTAAACCGCGAATTGTGGCGCCGCCAGCAAGGTTTTGGCCGCGGCGGCCGCATGAAAATCGAGACCGACCAGGCTGAGATTGTCGCCGGAGTGCGCCATTCGATCACGATCGGTTCGCCGATTGCGATGATCATCCGGAACAAAGACTGGAAGAATTGGACGGGCATCCTGCCTGTCGAAGGCGAAGGCGAGGAACGCAAAGCGGTAACCAAGCCGCGCCCTGGCCATGCGGACCTGGCGGGTGGGATCAAGTACGGGTTCCACGACGCGAGGTACATCCTGGAACGGGCGAGCGCGCGTGAAACGACGTCGCGCGTGGCGGTTGGCGCGGTGTGCAAGCAGTTTCTGGAACAGTTCGGCATCGGCGTGCTGAGCCATGTCGTGCAAGTCGGTACGGCGCAACTGGAGCGCGAAGCGACGTGGGATGAACTGGTGGAACTGTCGAAAAAAGACGAGGTGCTGCTGAACTGCGTCGACTCGGACACCGAACAGCGGATGAAGGAAGTGATCGACGTCGCCTACCGCACGGGCGACACCGTGGGCGGCGTGTTTGAAGTGGTGGCTCGCGGGTTGCCGGTGGGCCTCGGTTCGCACATTGCGTGGGACACGCGGCTCGATGGGCGCCTGGCGCAGGCGATTGTTTCCATGCAGGCCGTAAAGGGCGTGGAAGTGGGTTCGGCGCGGGAACAGGCGCGCGAATATGGGTCGAAGGTGCAGGACACGATCCACTACAACAAGGACGAGCGGCAGTTCTTCCGCGGGTCGAACAAGGCGGGCGGAGTTGAGGGCGGCATCACCAATGGCAACGACCTGTATGTACGCGGGTTGCTGAAGCCGATTTCGACGCTGCGGCGGCCGCTGGAAAGCGTGGATCTGACAACGCGGGAATCGACGGCGGCGGCGTATGAACGTAGCGACATCGCGGTGGTGCCGGCGGCGGGCGTGATTGGCGAGGCCATGGTGGCGATTGTGCTGGCGCAGGCGATGCTCGAAAAATTCGGTGGCGATTCGTTAGAAGAAACCAAGCGCAACTACGATCACTATGTCGAGCAGGTAAGGAACTACTGATTTTATGGTTTTGAAGGTCGTCAAATACGGCGATCCGGTACTCGAACAGAAGACGGAGCCGGTTACGGAATTCGGCACGCCCGAGTTGCAGAAGCTGATCGACGACATGTTCGACACGATGTACGCGGCCAAGGGCGTGGGTCTGGCGGCGCCGCAGATCGGCGTGTCCAAGCAGGTGACGGTGATCGACATCAGCGCGGGCGAAGAGGGCGGCGAAAAGCTGGTGCTGATCAATCCCGAGATCGTGGAACGGAGCGGGTCGCAACTTGGTGAAGAAGGCTGCCTGAGCATCCCGGGGTTCCGCGAGGACGTGAAGCGGGCCATGCGCGTCAAGGTAAAGGCCCAGGACGTCAAGGGCGATACGCAGGAACTGGACGCGGAAGAGCTACTGTCGCGGGCGATGCAGCATGAGATCGATCATCTGCACGGGGTGCTATTTTTATCGCACCTGAGTCCCCTGAAGCGGGACCTGATTCGCCGGAAGATCCGGAAATTGCAGAAAGCCGGCGAATGGTAAAGCGCGTCGTCTTCATGGGTACGCCGGAATTCGCGGTGCCGACGCTGGAGCGATTGGCGGCCGAAGGGTTCGAAATCGCGGCGGTGTACACGCAGCCGGACAGGCCCAAGGGCCGAGGTCAGCAACTGGCGTTGTCGCCCGTGAAGGAAGCGGCGCTGCGGCTGCAATTGCGAGTGGAACAGCCATTGAAAGTCCGCGCGCCGGAAGTACGCGAACAGTTGCGCGGATTCGATGCGGACGCGATGGTTGTCGTCGGGTACGGGCAGATCATTCCGCAGGCGATTATCGACTTGCCTCGTTACGGGATCATCAATGTTCATGGGTCGCTGCTGCCGAAGTACCGTGGCGCGGCGCCGATTCAATGGGCGATCGCGAACGGCGAAGCGGTGACGGGCGTTACCACGATGCAGATCAACGCGGGGCTCGACACGGGCGACATGCTGCTCGAATGGTCGACGCCGATCGGCGCGCAAGAGAGTGCGGTGACACTGGGCGCGCGCATGGCGGTGGCCGGCGCGGAACTTTTGATCGACACACTGCGTAATATCGAGAGCATCGCGCCGCGCAAGCAGGATGACGCGCAGGCGAGTTACGCACCGATTTTAAAGAAAGAAGACGGACGCATCGACTTCGCGATGCCCGCGCGGCAGATCCTGAATCGGATGCGCGGGTTCCAGCCGTGGCCGGGCGCGTATACGTCGCTCCGCGGCGTGAAGCTGAACGTCTGGGACGCGACGGTGTCCGATGATGTCGCCGTAGCGCAGGGCATGGTCGTGCAGCAGGGCAAGCGGCTGTTTGCGGGCTGCGGCGAAGGCACGGCGATAGAGCTTTTGGAATTGCAAATGGAAGGGCGGAAGCGAATGCCAGCGGCGATGTTCCTGAATGGCTTTGCGATATCCGCCCCGGAACAGTTGGGATCATAAATGACGCTTCCTCTCGGTTTTCAATACTCGGCGCTGTACGCGGGAATCCGCAAGGCGAAGAAGGACGATCTGTCGTTGATCGTGTCCGACAAGCCCGCGCAGGCGGCCGCTGTCTACACGTCGAACGTCGTGGCGGCGGCGCCGATTCAGCTTGCGCGAAAGCATATGGCCGCGTCCAAAGGCGTCGTAAAAGCGCTGCTGATCAACGCGGGGAATGCGAACTGCGCGACTCGTACCGGTGCGGCCGTAGCGTTGTCGACGTCGAAGGCGGTGGCTAAGGCGTTGGGTTGCGCGGTGGAGCAAGTGATCCCGTCGTCGACCGGCGTGATCGGCGTGGAATTGAATCCCGCGTTGATCACCAACGCTGTGCCTGCGCTTGTGGACGGCCTTTCGGCGGACAAGTTTCAGACCGTGGCCGACGCCATCATGACGACCGACCTGGTGCCGAAGACGGCGTTCGCAACCGTGCAGAAGACGCGCATCGCGGGCCTCACCAAAGGTTCCGGCATGATCCATCCGAACATGGCGACGACGCTCGGTTACGTCATGACCGACGCCGTGATTCCGGCGGCCTCGCTGCGCGCGATGCTCAAGCGGGCGATCGCGGTGAGCTACAACTCGATCAGCGTGGACGGCGATCAATCGACGAACGACATCGTCGTGGTGCTGGCCAATGGTGCGTCGGGAATCAAGCCCGATCTGGCGAAGTTCGAAAAGGGGCTGACCGAGGTACTGCAGTCGCTCGCGAAACAGATTGCCAAGGACGGCGAGGGTGCCAAGCGTCTGGTGACGATTGACGTTAAAGGCGCGAAAACCCAGGCCGAGGCGCAACGCATCGGGCGGTCCATTGCGAATTCGCCACTGGTGAAGACGGCAATCGCGGGCGCGGACCCGAACTGGGGACGCATCATTTGCGCGGCCGGCTATTCGGGCGTCGCGTTCGATCCGCTGAAGGTGGACATCGCGTTTCAGGGCCAGCAGGTGTGCAAATCTGGGCTCGCCGCGGAGTTCGATGAAGACGCGCTCAAAGCCAAGCTGGACGCGCCGGAAGTGGACATCAAGTTCACGATCAAGGGCGCTGGCAAGGGTACGGCGCGGTTCTGGACCTGCGACTTCACTGAAGGCTACATCCGCATCAACGGCAGTTACCGCACATGATGACCGCCGCACTGTTTCTGGCGCTGTTCCTGGCCGTAGACGATCCGGAGGCTTCGGCTCGCGAAACGGTCGCGTCGTTTGCGGCGGGGCTCGCGCAGGACAACGCCGAGCAGGCGCTGGCGGCCGTGAGCAAGACGATGCCGGACTACGGCGCGTTTGCCGATACGGTTCGCGCGCTGGTGCGTCAGAATCAAGTGACATCTTCGGTGGCGCCGCAGTCAAATACCGGGGATGCGTCGAAGCGGGAACTGCAACTGGACTGGTATGTCGAAATCAAGTCCAAGAACGCGGATCTTGCGCTGATACGGCGCCGGGAGACGGTTCGCTGCACGGTGGAACGCACCGGCAAGAACAAGTGGCAGATTACGTCGCTCGAGCCGCGGCGGCTGTTCGCGCCGCCTGTATTCTAGAGAGTCAGGGGAACACAACGCCGGATGTCGGACGTCACGACTTTACTTGTCGAGTGGAAGAGCGGCAACGCCCAGGCGCTCGATCAACTGGTGCCGCTGGTGGAAGGCGAACTGCGCCGGTTGGCGAAGGTCTATCTGCGTCGCGAGAAGTCCGACCACACGCTGCAAAGCACCGCGCTGGTGAACGAAGCGTGGATCCGGCTGATCGACCAGAAGCAGGCAGGCTGGCAGAATCGCGCGCATTTCGTGGCGATCGCGGCCAGGCTGATGCGGCAGATCCTGGTGGATCACGCGCGGGCGAACCAGGCGGAAAAGCGCGGCGGCGGCAAGAGTCTGCTGGCGCTTGACGAGGCGCTGGGCATCCCGGAACGCGGCACGGTGGGCCTGGTGGCGCTCGACGATGCGCTGCAGTTGCTGGCCGACCTCGATCAACAACAGGCGCAAATTGTGGAGATGCGGTTCTTCGGCGGGTTGACCATCGAAGAAACCGCCGAGGCGTTGAGTGTTTCTCCCGCCACCGTGAAGCGCGACTGGACAGTTGCGCGCGGGTGGCTGTTCCGCGAACTTTCCAAAGAACAATAAGCATGAACCCCGCGGCGTATCGCGAAGTCAAGCGAATCGTGGGCGAGGCCCTGGAACTGACGATGGGCGCGAAGCGCGACGCCTATCTCGACGCGGCTTTTGCGAAAGATCCGGCGTTGCGCGAAGAAGTGTTGACGCTGATTGCGGCGTGCGAGGAATCGGACAGCGGGTTCCTGGAGCGCAAGGATCGCGACAAGCTGATCGGGCAGCGGGCGGGTCCCTATCGCTTTGAAGAAAAGATCGGCGAAGGCGGCATGGGCATCGTGTACCGGGCGGTGCGCGAAGACGGCGCGTTCCGCATGGTGACGGCGATCAAGGTGATTCGCGAGGGCCTGGATTCAGCGGCCATCAGCAAGAGGTTCCGCAACGAGCGGCAGATTCTGGCGCGGTTGTCGCACCCGAACATCGCGCGGCTCCTGGATGGCGGCGTGACCGAATCGGGGCGACCGTTCTTTGTGATGGAGCACGTCGAAGGGCAGCGCATGAGCGACGTCGCGGCGAAGCTCGGGTTGCATCAGAAGCTGGACATTTTTCGCGTGCTTTGCAATGCCGTCCATTACGCGCACCAGAACCTGGTGATCCACGGCGACATCAAGGCGAATAATGTTCTGGTGACGGCCGACGGCACGCCGAAGCTGTTGGATTTTGGCGTCGCGAGGCTGTCCGAGCCGGACGCGAACGCGGGGCTTACGGTGACGTACCTGCCGCCGGCGTTCACACCTGATTATGCGAGTCCCGAACAGGTTCGCGGCGAAGTTCTTAGCACTGCGTCCGACGTGTACTCGCTGGGGATCCTGCTGTGCGAACTGCTGACGGGGAAGCGTCCGCGAACGTTTACAACGCCGAATCCACAGGCGATTCTGACGATTCTGCATACGGCGCCTCCGAAGAAGCCGAGCGAGTTGGCCGAGGATCCCGCGCCCCTCCGTGGCGACCTGGACAACATCGTGATGAAGGCGCTGGAGGTGGAGCCCCAGCAGCGCTATGCGTCCGCCGAGCAGATGGCGGAGGACATTCGCCGTTACGAAGCGGGGCTGCC
>JAFDVT010000038.1 GCA_018268875.1 Acidobacteriota bacterium | reverse complement strand
TTGCGAGCGAGTTCCGCACGCGGGTTCCGAACGCCGTGATCCGGCATCTGGACGCCGAAATGACCGAGGGCGCGTTTCGCGACGCCTTCGAACCGGTGCCGCAGTGCAAGGCCGTGTACGCCGCCTGGTTCCCCCAACGCAGCGCGATCGCGGAGGCGTTTGTCGAACATCTCACGACCGGACCCGCGCCGGTTGCGTTGATTTCCTTCGGCGATCCGTACCTGGTGCGGCGCTTCCCGAACCTTGCCGGTTATATGGCGGCGTTCAGCTCCGTACCGGCGTCGGAAGTGGCGGCGGCGAAAGCGATGTTCGGCGAATACGGGCTCACCGGCAAGATGCCCGTCACCATCCCCGGTTACGCGGTGGTGGGCGACGGTTTGACGCTAAACTCGACAATTAAGTAAATACCAAAGGAACCCTGAATGGCCGCGATCGACATCACCTGGCTGGGACACAGCGCGTTCGAACTCCGGTTCGACACGGGCGAAGTCCTGTTGCTGGACCCCTGGCTCGACAATCCCAAATTTCCCGCTGGAAAGCGGATTGACCGTTGCGATTACATCCTGTTGTCGCACGGCCATTTCGATCACACGGGCGGCGTCGCGGAACTGTCGGCCAAGTACGATGCGCCGGTGGTGGCGATCCACGAAATCGCGACGTACCTGGAAGGCCGCAAGGTCAAAAGCATCGGCATGAACAAGGGCGGGTCGATGCGTCTGGGTCCGGTGACGGCGACGATGACGCACGCGGTGCATTCGTCGAGCCTCGGCGATGAGCGCGGCGAGTTGATTTACGCGGGCGAAGCGGCGGGTTACGTCCTGACGCTCGACAACGGGCGGTCGCTGTATTTCGCGGGCGATACGGCGGTGTTTTCGGACATGGCATTGATCGCCGAGTTGTACCAGCCGGAACTCTGCATTCTGCCGATCGGCGACCTGTATACGATGGGGCCGAAAGAGGCGGCGGTCGCCTGCCGGCTGCTCAAGGCACGCAAGGTGATTGGGATGCATTGGGGCACGTTCGACGCGCTGACGGGTACGCCCGCCAAGCTCGCCGAACTCGTTCCGCAAGGCACGGAAGTGATCGCACTCGAGCCAGGTTCGCCGTACCGGTGGGAGTAAGTATGGGTCTGCCGATTCGATTGTCAGCCGCGCTGTTGACGCTTTTTTGTGTGGGCTGTTCCCGCGAAAAAGAGCGCGTTGTGGCGAAGGATCCGCGCGGCGCTGGCGTGCTCGAGTACGTACATGAGATCGCTGGTGGCGAGAATGCGCGGGAGGAATTTCAGCTCCGGGCGCGCGGGCAAAGCAAACGCGTGTACGGTCCTGCAAAGGCGGGCGCCACGGCTCTGCATACGGTGGCATGGGGACCCGATTCGGTCTACGTGCTGCGTTGCTCGGCGACGGAAGAACCGCTGTTTTTGGGCTGGCGGCTGTCGGACCTCAGGGAGTTGCCCAAGGACGCCGCGGTGCGTGGCGTGTACCAAAGTCTGCCGCCATTGTTCCGCACACAGACGTTCGTGCAATTGTGCTCGACAGCGCCCAAGCTTCCGGCTCCAACCACGCCGGGACAGCCTGCCGTGTTTCCATCGCATCGCCTGCAGACCGACTAGCATTTCTTGCGAGCGGCGGCCAACGGGACTACACTACCGTGTATCTTGACTCCCGAACGGTGGCAGCGGATCAGTTCCATCTTCGATGCCGCGCTGGCAATGTCCGATAGCGAGGCTCGCCGCCGCTATTTGGACGAGGCTTGCCAGGGCGACGACGCCACACTGCGTTCGGAAGTGGATCGCATGCTCGACGCCGATACCGGAGGCTTGATCCAGCGGTTTCCGGAGATCCTGCGAAACAGCGAGGGCGAAGCGGATCGCGACGAAGGGCAAGGCGAGGTTACAGCGGGGCCGTACATTCTCGAAGTGGAGATCGGCCGCGGCGGCATGGGTAGCGTGTGGCGCGCCCGCCGTGTGGACGGCGCGTTCGCGCAACTGGCCGCGGTAAAGCTCATCCGCCGTGGCATGGACACCGACGACGTGCTGCGCCGCTTTACGCAGGAACGGCAGATCCTGTCGCTGCTGGACCATCCGAACATCGCGAGGCTCCTCGACGGCGGTGCGACCTCCGACGGGCGTCCGTATTTGGCGATGGAGTTCGTGGACGGCAAGGGGCTGCTCGAGTACGCGAAAGATCTTGGGTTGGCGCGCAAGCTGGAGCTTTTTCTGACGGTTTGCGGGGCGGTCCAGCATGCGCACAATCATTTGGTGATCCATCGGGACCTGAAGCCAGGCAACATCCTGGTTCGTTCCGATGGCGAGGTGAAGCTGCTGGACTTTGGCATCGCGCGCATCGTGGAACCTTCGGCGGCGGCCAGCGCCGATTCGAATACGGTTACGGTGTTGCGGATGCTGACGCCGGCCTACGCGAGTCCGGAACAAATCGCCGGGCGTCCGCTTGCGACGGCCACCGATGTGTATTCGCTGGGCAAAGTTCTGCGCACGCTGTGT
>JAFDVT010000389.1 GCA_018268875.1 Acidobacteriota bacterium | reverse complement strand
GCCGTGCAATTCGACTTTCCGCATAACTACAACAAGGAAAGTCGCGAGGCCGTGTACCAGTTCTTTGCCAAGCATATCCTGAAGGCGAAGAATCCCGCGGACTACAAGGAAAAGAGCTTCAGTCCGGAACCGCTGCAGAATGCGCTGGCGCTGCACAACCGGACGCTGCCCGCCGGCGCGTTGACGTACGAACAGATCGTCGAGCAGTGGATCGAAAGCGCGCGCCAGCAGAACCAAACATCGACACCGGAGGACCAGAAGGAACGGCTGCGGTTGACGATGGGAGTTCGCGAACCCGAGGAGAAGGTGCTGGCAAAGACGTCGGGCGGCCAGTTGAGCTTGTCGCGCGAAGGCGCGGGCGACCTGGTTACGGGACTTGTCGCAAATGGCGCCAAGGCGGACACGATCGTGGTGCACCCCGATGGAGCGGCGGCGGCAACGGCGGGACCTGGAACGCTTCGCCTGAATGTCTTCCGCACGCGTCCCCAGACGGCCAAGCACTTTCAGGCATTCAACCGCGCCGACGACGCTCTGCGGGTACAGGACATCCTGACCGCGATCGCCTATCTGAAGCAGCAGGGAGTCGCCGCGCCGAAGTTGAAATGTTCCGGCAAGGCGTCCATCTGGTGTACGTTCGCGGCCGCGGTGGCGGATACCAAAGTGACGCTGGACGCCCCCGTCCAAGGCTTTCGAGGTACGGATCAGGACCTGATCGAACAGTTCTTCGTTCCGGGACTGCAGCGCGCGGGCGGCTGGAATGCGGCGCTGGCCCTGCTGCGGTAGCATGGAGTCCAACCTGAAATCGACATGAGAAGACTGACCGGAGTGGAATGGGCGATCTGCGCCGTTGCAGCCATCGGATTTGCCTTCGACATCTATGAACTGTTGATGCTGCCGCTCATTGCGCGGCCGGCGTTGATGGAACTGGGCGGCCTCAAGCCGGGCTCGCCGGAGTTCAACAACTGGCTATCGCTGTTGTTCTGGATTCCCGCGCTGGCCGGAGGCGTGTTCGGTCTGGTCGGCGGGTATCTTACCGATCGCTACGGGCGGCGGCGCGTCCTGACGTTCAGCATCCTTCTTTATTCGGTTTCCGCCTTCGCGGCGGGATTTGCGACATCGCTCGAGCAGTTGTTGTTCCTGCGCAGCACGACGTTCATCGGCGTTTGCGTGGAATTCGTTGCCGCGGTGGCGTGGCTTGCCGAATTGTTCGACGACCCCAAGCAGCGCGAAGCGGTCCTCGGGTACACACAAGCGTTCTCTTCCGTCGGCGGGTTGCTGGTGGCGGGCGCCAATGCGCTTTGCATCAAATTGGGTCCGAGTCTGCCGGCGATCTACGGCGGGCATTCGGAATGGCGGTACACGTTAATGTCGGGTCTGATTCCGGCTTTGCCGCTGTTGGTGATCCGGCCATTCCTGCCCGAATCTCCGAAATGGCTGGAACGGAAGTTGTCGGGCACCTTGCGGCGTCCTAGCGTAGGGGAATTGTTCTCTCCCGAGCTTCGTAAAACAACCTTAGTGACAACGGCGATGTTCGCCTGTGCGTACGGCGCGGCGTTCGGCGCAATCCAACAATTGCCACAAATCATCCCCGGGCTCCCTGGTGTAAAGGAAATGCCTCGCCTAAAGCAGCAGGAGGTCACCGCGGGTGTACAGTCGCTGCAGGAAATCGGCGGTCTGGTGGGACGCGCGCTATTGGCGGTGCTGGCCGTTCGGATTGCCAGCCGGCGCACACTGCTGCGGCTCTTCCAAGTACCCGGGCTGTTCGTAGTACCAGTGGTATTTGCCGTGTTTGCAACGTCTTCGCTGGAGCTAACGAAGATCGGGATTTTCTTCGCCGGGCTCTTCACCGTGGCTCAATTCTCGTTTTGGGGCAACTACTTACCGATGGCGTTCCCCCTGCACTTGCGAGGCACTGGCGAAGGTTTTGCGGCCAATGTAGGGGGCCGGATGATCGGCACCGGGTTCGCCGCGGTAACGGCGCAGTTGGCTCCGATGATGGGGGCCGGGGGACCAGCGGCAAATTACGCTCAGGCAGCAGCCTGGGTGGCAGCGTTCGTCTACCTAGTAGGACTGTTGCTTAGCACTCAATTACCTGAGCAGAAAAATGAAAATATCGCAAGCTCCTAAAGGTATGGCCCTAGGCGGACGAATATAGATTGTTCGTTCGATTTTTAGCCTTAAACTCTTGCGATTAAGACCGCGGGTCCAGTGCATAACCGGTTCCCGCGGCTTGTTTTTTTTAGCGGCCTGTCACCAACTCGCCGCCAGCCGCGAGAAGTTGAGCAATTTCCTCTTCCGTAAACGTACGTTCGGCGAAGTTCGCGACGCCGAGGCATCCGACGGCCTGCCCCTGCGGATTGCGGATGGGCAGCGCGATGGCGCCTTGTAATCCCGTTGCTTTGGCGCCGCTGCGAACGTCGCCGGTCGTGTCGGTCTGGATGTTGCAGGCGGTGACCGGTTCGTTGCGCTCGACCGCGAGGCCGGCCATGCCTTTCCCCACGGGAACCAGCTGCACTTTGTCCAGCACAAAAGCAGGAATGTTGGCGGTGGCGGCTTCCAGGTGCAACACGCCGTCGCCGTGCATCATGTGGATGGTGCCGCTGTCGGCGCGGCAACTGGCGACGATGTCTGCGAGTTTGGCATTCAGATCCATATTGACTCTACTGTAGCGCTGCAATTTTGGATATCATGCAGAGCGTGAAGAAGACGCTGTTGTTCCTGCTATTGCCGACAATGTCGCTCCTGCTGGTGGCGCAGCCACCGCGCGGACCAAGGATGCCTCCGGGACCGGAAGCGGTGCCGCTCGACGATCGAACGGGGTTCGAGTCGATTTTTGATGGAACGTCGCTGACCGGCTGGGATGGCGATAGCGCGTTCTGGCGCGCCGAGAACGGCACGATCGTCGGCGAAACGACGGCTGCCAATCCGCTCAAGCAGAACACGTTCCTGATCTGGCGGGGCGGCGAGCCCGGCGATTTCGAACTGAAGCTGGAATACCGCATGAACAGCACGAACAGCGGCGTGCAGTACCGGAGCGTCGCGCTGCCCGAGGTCGGCAAGTACGTATTGAAGGGCTACCAGGCGGACATCGACTTTCAGAACGTCTATTCCGGCCAGTTGTACGAGGAGCGCGGCCGCGGGTTCCTGGCGCTGCGCGGTCAGATGGCGACCTTAGCCGAGGGTCAGACGAAGGGAAAGATTCTGGGTGCGGTGCATAGCGGCGATGAGCTGAAGGGGTTCCTGAAAATTAACGACTGGAACACGATGCACATCATCGCGCGCGGCAATTTGCTGACGCACATTGTGAACGGCCACGTGATGGCGGTGTTCCTGGACGAGGACGCCAAGAATCGCTCGATGAAAGGTCTGCTGGGATTCCAGATTCACGTCGGGCCTCCGATGAAGATCGAGTTCCGGAACATTGGATTGAAGAAGTTCTAGAGTTGGTTCGTGACCATCCCTGTTTCAGTCCAGCTTGTTGAGCGCCGCATCTACCTCATCCGTGATCAAAAGGTCATGTTGGACAGCGACCTCGCTGATCTCTATGAGGTAGAGACCCGCGCCCTCATTCAAGGCGTCAAACGCAACCGCGACCGGTTTCCAGAGGACTTCATGTTTCAGCTTGGTCCTGAAGAGACTAAATCTTTGAGATCACAATTTGTGATGTCAAACAACGGCCGCGGTGGACGGCGCACGCAACCGTACGTCTTCACACAGGAAGGTGTCGCGATGCTGTCTTCCGTCCTGAATAGCAAGCGAGCTGTTCAAGTAAACATCGCGATCATGCGGGCATTTGTAAGGCTTCGCGAAGTGTTGGCTACCCATAAGGATCTGGCCGCTGAGATGGAAAAGCTCAGACAAGAACAGCAGAAGCAAGGGCAACAGATCCAGCGGGTCTTCGCAATCATCGAAAAACTTCTTGCGCCGCCACCGGCATCGCCGTCTCGCAGAATCGGATTCAAAACGTTGGACGAAGAGACCAGCTAGTTGCGAGCCTTGCAGCCGGCGACCGCGGCTATGGCTTGCACATACGCCGCGGAAGCCTTGCGAACGACCTTCAACTGCACGCCCGTGCCTTCCGGGTACTTCTTGCCTTCGCTAAGCGCCGTCAGCACAGCCTTCGGCAGCTTGGGGATCGCCAGAGCCTCTTCAAGAGCCTTGGCGCCCAGCACGAAGGCGATGCCGAACCCGTCGCGATGCGGCGACAGGTACACGATGTTGCGCTTCTTCACCTGCAGCCGTAGCGACCATCCGGCTTTGCGCGAATACGAGGTCCACTCGTGACCGGTGATGCCGCAGGCTTCGCTCACCGCCGCCACTACATCCCGCCAAACCGGCAAAGCAGGTCCCAGCGCCTCCGCGAGGTCCGCTTCCGAAGGAGCTTCCTCCCGGCCGATGAACGCGTTCATTATGCCGCTGTGCTTTTTTCGGGAGTGAGCCAGCCGTCGACGATCTCAATCACGCGGTTGCCGTAGGCGGCATTGGCCTCCGAATGCGTCACCTGAATGATTGTCGTGCCCTGCTGATTCAATTCCTTGAACTTCTCCATAATCTCGCGGGCCTGCGAGGAATGGAGGTTGCCCGTCGGCTCGTCGGCCAGTATGATCTTGGGGTTCGCCACAATCGCCCGGGCGATGCCGACCAGTTGCTGCTGGCCTCCCGATAGCTGGCTGGGGAACAGGTCCTTCTTGCCGACGATTGAGAAGCGGTCCAACACGTCGGCGACGATCGCCTCGCGGTCGGACTTCTTCACGTTGCGGTACGACAGCGGGATCTCCAGGTTCTCGTACACCGTCAGATTGTCCAGCAGATGATAGCTCTGGAAGACGAAGCCGAAATGGCGTTTGTATAGCTCCAGACGGTCGTTCTTCTTCATCTTGTGGACCGCGTGGTCGAGCAGGTAATACTCGCCGGTCCAGGAGGCATCGTGCATGCCGAGCAGGTGCAGCAAAGTGGACTTGCCGGCGCCCGACGGACCCATGATCGAGATGAACTCGCCTTCGCGAATGTCCAGGTTGATGCGGCGCAGGACGAAGGTTTTCGTCGGGCCGTGTTCGAAATACTTCTCGATGTTGCGGAGCGAGATCATGCTAAGGCCGGCCGCGCCCGACGGCTCGGCGGACTTCGTCGCGAAGGGATTCACGAAGGGCATCCTTAACCTCAAGGATACCCTCATGAGCTTCTTTCTCGACGTTGTTGAGACTCTCACGGACGGCCTCGCGGCTTTCGCGGACGGCCTCCTGAGTCACTAACTGGCGCACGCGGAATTGCTGCTGCTGCGCCTGGATGCGCTCGGCCACCGCGCGCACGCCCGTGCCGGCCAGCAGCACGAGGCCGAGGATGAGAATGGCGATTGCGTCGGGATATTTCCGCATAATGTTCAGGTGACGGACCAGACTGTGAATTATTACGCCGCTTCGACGCTTTCTTCCACAATTCGCCCGTCGAACAGGCGGATGGTGCGGTCGGCGTAGCGGGCGTAGCGAGGATCGTGCGTCACGATACAGATGGTGGAACCGGCGCGATGCAGTTCGCGCATCAGATCCATTACCTGTTCGCCGTTGGCCGAATCGAGGTTACCGGTCGGTTCGTCGGCCAGCAGGATCGAAGGATCGCCGCAAAGGGCGCGGGCGACGGCGACGCGCTGTTGTTGACCGCCCGATAGCTGCGACGGGTAATGCTTGACGCGATGCGACATGCCGACGCGTTCGAGCGCCTCGTGCACGCGCTTCTTGCGTTCGGCGCCGCCCATGCCGCGGTAGGTGAGCGGCAGTTCGACGTTTTCGTACACCGTAAGGTCGCCGATAAGGTTGAAGGCCTGGAAAATAAAGCCGATTTCGCGGTTGCGGATTCGCGCGCGTTCGCTCAGCTTGAGGCTTTGCACGGCGCGGCCGTTCAAGGTGTAGCTGCCGTCGGACGGGGAATCGAGGAGTCCCAGGATGGCAAGCAGAGTGGATTTGCCACAGCCCGAAGGACCGGAAATCGATACATATTCGCCCTTTTTGATATCCATGTGGATACCGGCCAGCGCGTGGGTTTCCACTTCGTCGGTCATGAAGACTTTTTTGACGCCTTCGAGCTTGATGAGAGATTCGCTCATTGTTCTTGCTTCCTTTTGATTAGTTCAACCGGATACGATCGTGCGCGTCCCACTGCGACATATCAGACAGGATCACGCGATCCCCTACGTTTAGACCTTCCACAACCTCAATGGTGTTTACCGAACTTCTGCCAAACTTCACGCGGACCTTGGAGGCACCCTTGCCGTCCGCATCGATCTTGAACAGTTGGACGGTGGAGTTGGGCTGTCCGAACACGGGGCGGCCGCAGTAGACAACGTCGTTCAAGCGTTCGATGAGGATGGTGCCGTCGACACTCAGGTCGGGACGCGCGCCGCTGGGCAGTGCGCCTTCCAGCCGCACGTCGACGGTAACGGTTCCATTCACCGAAGCCGGATCAATACGACTTACGCGTCCGTCGATCACTCCGTTCCGTGTATCTATCTTGGCGGCCTGCCCAAGCAGCAAATCTTTTGCCTGCGTTTCCGCAATCTTCAGTTCCGCTTTCAATTTCCACGGCTGCGCGACCTTTGCGAGCACTTGACCGGGCGTCACCTGTTGGCCAACCTGCAGATTCATCTCCTGCAGTACGCCGGTGGTGCCCGCGCGGATCACCAGTTGCTTGAACTGCTTGTCCTTCAGCGCCTGGGTAGCGCGCAGCTTTTCGATCTGTACCTTTTGGGCGGCAAGCTGCGCGTCCGACGACTCGCGCATGATTTCCAGCTTCTTCTTTTCGTTTTCGAACTTTTTGACGGCGTCCTGGTACTTGGCCACCGACAGGCGCATGTCAAGGTCCGGCTTCAGGCCGAGCTTGGCCAGTTCCTCATCGCGCTCCTTGGTGAGCTTGGCCTGCGTGTACTCGGACTCCGAACGCGACACCGTGGACTGCTGCTCAATTTCGGCGGACTGCATTTTGACCTTCAGGTCCGTGTACTTGGCTTCGGCTTCCTTGACCTGCCAATCGTAGTCGGTGGCCGAAAGCTCCATGTCAGGATTACTGAGCACAACCAAAACGGTTTCCGGAGAAACCTGCGCGCCGGCGCGTAAGTTGATTTTGTCGACGCGGGCGGCGAACTGGGCGGGGATCCACAGGATCTCTTCCGGCACCAGAGTTCCCAGGCCGGGTACCTTGCGTTCCATCGGACCGCGCTTGACCGTGTCGGGCCAGATGGTGGAGGCTTCGACGGAAGGCGCGGCGGGCTTCAGCCGGTTGAGGCCGACGGTGATCACAGGGACGGCGGCAACCACCAGAACACCCAACAGGATCCGCCGGATCAGCTTCTTTTTTGCGACACCTTCACGTTTGACGTCCATGGAACACCCCAATACACTATGGCACGCCGTTTGCCACATCGCCAGGGTTGGAGAAAGTTACGATTTTTCAGCGACTTACCAAGAGAAAACCCCGCCGGGGGGCCAGCGGGGTGTCCGATTTTGGGAATTTGGTGTGTGGCTTCCGCGAAAACCGCGGCGGGCGGCTACAGGAACGTCTTGAATTCCATGACGTCGCCGTCCTGGACGACGTATTCTTTACCTTCCGTCCGAAGCTTACCCAGTTCGCGCGCTTTGGCGAAGCTACCGGCCGCCACCAGGTCCTCGTAGGCGATGGTTTCGGCGGAGATAAAGCTCTTTTCGAAGTCCGAATGGATGACGCCGGCCGCTTGCGGAGCCTTGTCGCCCGCATGGATGGTCCAGGCGCGAGTTTCCTTCTCGCCAGTGGTGAGGTAAGTCCGCAGGCCGAGCAGATAGTACGCTTCGCGAATCAGGGTTCCGGAACCGGACTGTTCGACGCCGAGGCCGGCCAGATATTCGGCGCTTTCCTCCGGCGAGAGCGTAACGAGTTCGGATTCGATTTCCGCGGATACGACCACGGCGCGGCAGCCCATGTGGTTGGCCGCGTATTCCTGCACTTTGGTCACCCAGGGGTTCTTGGACGGGT
>JAFDVT010000388.1 GCA_018268875.1 Acidobacteriota bacterium | reverse complement strand
TAGAGCCACTCATTCTTTAAAAGAACGCGGGCTCGGCGGTTCACCGGCACGGCCGTCACCGAATATTCGCGTAACACCGTTCGCGTCGTCAGATCGATATAGGCAATCGTTTCGGGCAATAGAACAGCGGCGCGGAGACCATCCTCCGACACCGAAAGCGACGAGGGAATGCCCGATAATGCGACCGTTTCACTGGTTCCCGTCGCGGGATTGAGGATATGAAGAGTGTTCGACGGCGAACTCGAAATCAATATCAATCTTTCCAGTGAAGCGCTATATCCGGCGTCTAGGGCGCGGAATGACAGCGTTATGGATTGACCCAGCGCCGGGTACCAACAAACAACGAACAGGAAAAGAAAGATACGGGCGAAAAAAGACACTCTATGCCAGAATATCCCGCACCACACTTCCGTGTACGTCGGTGAGGCGGAACTGACGGCCCTGGAACTTGTAGGTCAGGCGTGTGTGGTCGATGCCCAGCAGATGTAGGATCGTCGCCTGCAGGTCGTGCACGTGCATGCCGCCTTCGATGACGTTGAACCCGTAGTCATCGGACGCTCCGTAGGCGAGGCCTCGCTTGACGCCTCCCCCGGCCATCCACATTGAAAAGACGCGGCCGTGATGGTCGCGACCGTAATTGTCGGGCTTCAGCGGACCCTGGGCGTACGGCGTGCGGCCGAACTCGCCTCCCCAGATCACCAGCGTGTCGTCCAACATGCCGCGCTGCTTCAGGTCCTGAATCAGCGCCGCGGAGGGTTGATCGACGTCTTTGGCGAGCGACGGAAGCTTATCGGTGAGGCCACCGTGATGGTCCCAGCCGCGATGATACAGCTGGATAAAACGGACATTTCTTTCGGCGAGGCGGCGGGCCAATACGCAATTTGCCGCGAAAGTGCCGGGCTTTTTCGCCTCGTCTCCATACAGCGACAGGACCGATTCCGGTTCCTTCGACATGTCCACAAGTTCAGGCACGCTCGACTGCATGCGGAACGCCATTTCGTACTGGGCGATGCGCGTGTCGATCTCGGGGTCGGCGACTTTTTCGTGCAGATGCTGATTCAGTGACGCGATGCCGTCCAACTGTTCGCGGCGGACCTTGGCGTCGACGCCGGGCGGGTTCGACAGGTGCAGAACCGGGTCCTTGCCGCTGCGGAACTGCACGCCCTGGTAACGGCTGGGCAGGAATCCCGCGCCCCACAGGCGGGCGAGCAAGCCCTGGTCCGGTTGACCGTTGGAGGGCAGGGAATTGAGCACGACAAACGCGGGCAGGTTCGCGTTCTCGCTGCCGAGGCCGTAGTCGATCCAGGCTCCCATGCTGGGGCGGCCGGGGAGCTGGCTGCCGGTCTGCAGGAACGTGATGGCGGGGTCGTGATTGATGGCTTCGGTGTGGCAGGCGCGCAGGACGCAGAGTTCGTCGGCGATCTTTGCGGTGTGCGGCAGCAGACTGCTGAACCATTGTCCGCTTTGGCCGTGCTGTTTGAAGGCGTACATCGAAGGCGCGACGGGCAGACGGTCCTGGCTGGCGACCATGCCGGTGATGCGCTGGCCACCGAAGACGGACGGCGGGATGTCCTGATTAAAGCGGTCCTTCATTTCCGGCTTGTAGTCCAGAAGGTCGAGATGCGAAGGTCCGCCGGCCTGGAAGAGGAAGATAACGCGCTTGGCTTTGGGGGCGAAGTGGGTGCCACCGAAGAGCGAATGCATGGCCGCGGCGCCGAGGCCGTAGCCGGTGCGCGCGAGCAGGGAGCGGCGGGAAAGCTTGTTCACTTGGTGATCACCTCGTCGAGGTTCAGAATCATGTTGGCTACGCCTGTGTAGGCGGCGAGTTCGGCGGCCGGAATTTTCGCGTCGCGCGCCGCGGGACCGACGGTCAACAGCGCATCCGCTGACTGGCGGTCATTTTGATACGTCCGCAGCAGTTTTTCGTATGAGCTTTTGAGGATCTGCGACTCGCGCTCGTCGGGTTCGCGACCGGTGGCGAGGCGGAATGCGTACGGGATCGGCGCCTTTGCGTTCTCGCGCATGGCGCGCTCGGCAAGCTTACGCGCGGCTTCGACGTAGATGGGGTCGTTCAGCAGCGTCAAGGCCTGGAGCGGCGTGTTCGTGGTGGACCGCCGGACGATGCAGAACTCGCGGTCCGGCGCGTCGAACACGGTCATGGTCGGGTGCGTGACCGTACGCTTCCAGAACGTGTACATGCTGCGCCGGTAGAGGTCCGCGCCGGTGCTGTTGATGTACTTCGTGCCGGGGTAGTCGGCGGCGACGACGATGCCTTTGTACAGGTCTTCGGCTTGCAGCGGATAGACGCTGGGGCCACCGAGTTTTTCGGTCAGCAGGCCGGAGACCGCGAGCGCCTGGTCGCGAATGAGTTCGGCGGGGAGGCGGAAGCGGGGTCCACGGGCGAGGAGGCGATTTTCCGGGTCGCGCGCGGTGAGTTCCGGCGAACCGGCGGAGTCCTGACGGTACGTCGAAGACAGGACGATTTTGCGCATCAGGGCTTTGACGTTCCAGCCGTTGTCCACAAAGTCGCGGGCTAGCCAGTCGAGCAGATCGGGATGGCTGGGGAATTCGCCCTGCAGGCCGAAGTTGTCGCTGGTC
>JAFDVT010000387.1 GCA_018268875.1 Acidobacteriota bacterium | reverse complement strand
GACGATACCGACGGCCGCTTGACCAACACAGCGAACGTCGAGCACACCTATCGCGAAGCCGGTCGCTACACGGTCAGCCTGCGAGTTCGCGATGCGCGAGGTGCCGAGTCCGCGCCCACGTCGATTGTCGTCACCGTCAGCCCCGGCGACGGCCAGATCATCTTCCCCGACGCCAACAGCCGCTTCTTCTGGAACGATCAGGTGGAACTCCGCGCGACCACCTCGGGCAAATGGACAGTGACGCTGATCCAAGGCTCCGAACGCTCGTTATACGGCACCTTCGACGGCCCGGTGTACCCGCTGCGGACGCCCGGTCCCGCGAGCCTCGACGCCGTCGCCACCACGGCGCTTGAGGTCAACTTCAACGGCCGCGTCGTGATCTTCCGCCCGCAACTCAGAACCGTCACATTGGAATCGGACCCGCCCGGCCTCGACCTGTACGTCAACGGCAGAAAGTTCACCACACCGGCGGCGTTTGAGTCCTGGGAAGGCTACCCACTCTACATCCACGCGCCCGACCAGCAAGGCCTCACCGCCAATCGCCGTGCGCAGAAGGTAGTGGCTTCGGCATCCACCGTCACGATCAACGTCCCGTTCACCGGCACGCGTGAAGCTTCACGCCTGATTGTTCTCGACGCCGCAGGCTACCAGGCGCAGGACCTCGCACCCGGCAGCATGGGAGCCGTTCGCGCAACGAACGGCCTCGCGTTCACCAACAACGGCGCCACATTCCAGGCCGCCGATGGACCCTGGCCGGAAGCCCTCGGTGGACTGCAAGTCTCGTTCGCCGACCGCTTCCTGCCGCTCTACGCCGCCGACTCGGGCATGATCACGTTTGAAGTTCCGGCAAGCCTCGCGCCCAACAAGCGCGACCTCCTGCGGGTCTGGCGCGACGGCGAAATCGTCGACCAGGTTTGGACGACGCTGGACACCACCGCCCCCGGCATTTTCGAGGGCGCGCAAACCGCCGCCTACATCGAAGGCAAGCAGGCGCATGTGAAAGTGCTAGCCACCGGCCTCCGCAACGCAGAAGCGGTAGAAGTCCTGGTAAACGGCACGCCTGCCGAGGGAGTGAAAGTCGAACGCCACAGCTTCCCCGGAGTGGACGAGTTAACCGTAGGAATCCCAGCAAACGTCTACCATCCGGGAGGCACAGTGACGCTCATCGTAGCCGCTGCGGGAAAGGCCTCAAACGTAGCGAAGGTCCGCCTGCCATGAGTGATACGAAGGCTTTAGGGTTGCGGATCGGTGACGATCGCCCGCCCGGCCGCGCGACCCATCTCGATGCAATCCGGAATCCCGATCCCGCGGTACCCATTCCCCGCCAGATACACGCCCGGGACCTTCGCTGCTAGACCCTGAATCTCTTCCCATCGCGCGTTGTGACCCACGGTGTACTGCGCCATCGCCCGCCGCCACCGCTCCACCACCGCGAACTCCGGAGCCGCCGTAATGCCCACCAACTCGCGCAGTTCCTCGCGCAGCGTGGCGACAATCGCGTCATCGGAAAGATCCAGAACGCCCTCATCCGCTATGCCGCCGACAAAGCAGCGGATCACCTCGTACCCATCCTCGACGCGACCCGAAAACTTGTTGGACACGAACGTACACGCCCGCATCCGCTTGCGTTCCACGCCCGGCACCAGAATGCCAAAACCTTTCATTTCGCCGATCTGCGCCTTACGGTACCCCAGTGCGACCGTCGCCGACGAGGCGTACGCGATCGACCCCAACAGTTCGCCCAGCCTGCCATCGAGCAACCGTCCGGCCTCATATGCGGGACCCGCGAAGACAACGTGCGATGCCTCAATCCAGTCGCCGCCACGCCGTACGCGAAACCCCGATGAGGTCCGCTCCACCGCCTCGGCTGCCTCGCCATGCAACACCGTCTGCTTCGGCTGCAAAGCCTCCACCAACGAACCTAACCCGTTCTTCAGCGTGCGAAACAGCGTCGGCGCACCGGGCGTAGCCTTAGCAGGAGGCTTCGCCAACAGCGCCGCCTTGGTCAGACTCCCGTGCTTCCGCTCCATCTCCACGAACCTCGGCAGCGTACTCAACACGCTCAACTCGCGAGGATCGCCGCCGTACACGCCCGCCAGCAGTGGCTCGGCGAGGTAATCGACGGTCTCCTGCCCAAAGTGATCCCGCACGAACTCCGCCACGCTCCGGTCCGGGAAAACACCGGGCTTGCGGAAGTACTCGAGGCCCATCCGGATCTTGGTCCCCCAGCCGAACAACGGCGTCCGAACCATCGGCCACACCTTGGTCGGGATCATCATCATCAGGCCGTCCGGCAGCGGGACAAGCCGCCCATGGCGCTGCAGGAACGTGATGCGCAAATGGTCGTTCGACCCGATCACCTGGTCGGCCATGCCGAGTTCGCGAATCAGTTCCAACGCCGCTGGTTTTTGGGAAATAAAGCTATCGGGACCGGCCTCGATGGTGGAGCCGCCGATTCGATTGGTACGAATCACGCCGCCAAGCGACGGCGCGCGTTCGATCAAGGTGTAGGGTACGCCTGCTTTGTCGAGTTCGTAGGCGGCCGACAGTCCGGAGATGCCACCGCCTACGATCACCGCATGTTTCATGAACGCTAGCCGGCAGAGCCTTCGGGAGGTCTTCCCTAGCCCCGCCTACCCCCATGTCACTCCCACTTTCGTGTCAGATCGGTCTGACACCAAAGGGATATTCGCTTTGGTTAGGCCGGCGTAGGCGAACTCCAGAGCCTCCGGATCCGCCTGCCGCGCCATCCAAAATTACGGACGGAAATTGCGAACCATGTCGACCACGGCCTTCACATGTTCCACCGGCGTCTCCGGCAGAATCCCATGACCGAGGTTGAAGATATGTCCCGGGCGCGTACCCG
>JAFDVT010000386.1 GCA_018268875.1 Acidobacteriota bacterium | reverse complement strand
TTCGGATCGACGATCTTCGAAGTCTGCACCACGCCGGGGGCGGGATTGCGCTGCTCGGCGAGCACACCCTTCACTTCCGAGATCGCGATGATCGGCAGGAAGCGGCAGAACACCAGGAACAAGGTGAGGAACAGACCGATCGTTCCGATAAACGTGCAGATGTCAACGTAGGTCGGACGGAAGTAACCCCAGCTCGACGGCAGGAAGTCGCGGTGGAGCGAGGTCGCGATAATCACGAAGCGCTCGAACCACATGCCGACGTTCACCACCAGCGACAGCGTGAACATCACCGGAATCGAGTTGCGCAGCTTCTTAAACCAGAAGAAGTTCGGCGAAATCACGTTGCAGCTGATCATCGTCCAGTAAGCCCAGGCGTAGGGACCGAAGGCGCGGTTGATGAACGTGAACTGTTCGTACGGATTGCCCGAATACCAGGCGATGAAGAACTCGGTGGCGTAGGCCAGACCCACAACCCAACCCGTCACGAGAATGACCTTGTTCATGTTCTCGAGGTGCTTCATCGTAATGAGATGCTCGAGGTTCAGCGCCCAGCGGGCGATGATCAACAAGGTCAGCACGCAAGCAAAACCCGAGAAGATGGCGCCGGCGACGAAGTAGGGCGGAAAGATCGTCGTATGCCAACCGGGAATGATCGACGTTGCGAAGTCGAA
Organism: Acidobacteriota bacterium; assembly: GCA_018268875.1. Lineage (GTDB taxonomy): Bacteria > Acidobacteriota > Terriglobia > Bryobacterales > Bryobacteraceae > F-183. Next base: position 7,781 of record JAFDVT010000386.1, on the reverse strand, counting down.
CGACACGATCGTGTGCACGGAAAGCACGAGCGGGGTGGAAATGCCGGCCAGGATCAGGTAGGCCATTTCGTAGTGGCGCCAGTGGCGGGCCGAGCCGCGCCAGCCGAGGCTTGCTACGTGGAAAATTTTCTGACGAAGTCCGCGGGCGCGATCACGCAAGGTGGCGAGATCCGGCACCAGACCGACGTACCAGAACAGCGCGGACACCGTGGCGTAGGTGGACACGGCGAACACGTCCCACATGAGGGGCGAACGGAAGTTCTGCCACATCACGATATCGGGGTTCGGCAGGGGTCCCAGCCAGTAGGCGGCGCGCCAGGGACGGCCGGTGTGGAACAGCGGGAAGATCATCGCGCAGGCCACCGCAAACAGCGTCATGGCTTCGGCCGAACGGTTGATCGACGTTCTCCACTTTTGCCGGAACAGGAACAGAATGGCCGAGATCAGCGTACCGGCGTGACCGATACCGATCCAGAACACGAAGTTGGTGATATCCCACGCCCAGTAAACCGGGGCGTTGTTGCCCCACACGCCGATACCTTTCGCCACCAGGTACGCCAGCATGCCGAACAGCATGACGGTAAGCGCGCCGGTGATCGAAACCAGGATGTACCATTGCTTCGGAGTTTTATGCTCCGAAATGGAGGCAACCGACTCGGTGACGTCGTGGTAGGACTGGCCGCCCAATACCAGCGGCGGATTCACTTCGAGAAGCGGATATTTCGCAAGATCCTCTTTGTAAGCAGCCATGTTATGCCAACTCCGGATTGGGGTTGCGGAGCTTTGCCAGATACGTCGTTCGCGGCTTGACGTTCAATTCCGCGAGCATGGCGTAGTTACGCTCCTGCTTCTTCAGCTTCGCGACCTTGCTTTCAGGGTCGAGAATGTTTCCAAAGGCGATCGCCCCAGCCGGGCAGCTCTGCTGGCAGGCCGTCTGCAATTCGCCGTCCTTGAGGACCACCGGCTTGTTCTCCCGCCGGGCCTCCGCTTTCAACGTAATCTTTTTCTCCGAGATGCGCTGCGTGCAGTAGGTGCACTTTTCCATGACGCCTCGCATACGCACGCTGACGTCGGGATTGTGGACCATCTTTTCCACTTCCGTAATGTTCTTGTGCCAGTTCAGGAAGTTGAAGCGGCGAACCTTGTATGGACAGTTGTTGGCGCAGTAGCGGGTTCCAACGCAGCGGTTGTACGCCATGTCGTTCAACCCTTCGGGCGAGTGCACCGTGGCCGCCACCGGGCACACGTTTTCGCACGGCGCGTTTTCGCACTGCATGCAGTTGACCGGCTGCGAAACCGACTGCGGCTCGTCCTCGGGCCCCGTGTAGTACCGGTCCATACGGATCCAGTGCATTTCGCGGCCGCGCATCACTTCGGTCTTGCCGACGATCGGGATGTTGTTTTCCGCCTGGCAGGCGATGATGCAGGCATTGCAACCCGTGCAGGCGTTCAGATCGATCGCCATGCCCCACTGGAAGCCCTTGTCGTAGCTCCATTCGGGATATAGGCTCACCAGCGGCGGGTGCTCCACCATCTCTTCGGCGAACTTGGGATTCTTCTTGTACTCGTCGAGGGTTGCTTCGCGAACGATCGGGCGGGTCTTCGGTGTACCGATGGGAAGCTGGGGCTCCGTCATCGAGTTCCATTCCTGCGTCGTCGCGACGCGGAACGTGCCGCCTTCTTTTTCGACCGAAGCGCCTTCGGCCACCCAGTAGCCGTTGGTGGTCCGAATCGCGTAGCTGTTAAATCCGACGCCTTCGCCGACGCGGCCCACTTCTTTGCGGCCGTATCCGAGGTTGAGCCATACGGCGTTGTCCGCCATACCGGGCTGCACCATCACCGGAATCGTCAGGGACTGGCCATTGACATTGATCCGCACCAGATCGTCATTCGCGAGATTCTTGTCGCGCATCGTTTTCGGCGACACCAGCGCGGCGTTGCCCCATACGATCTTGGTCATCGGATCCGGGCATTCCTGCATCCAGCCGTTGTTCGCAAAACGGCCGTCGTAGCAGGTGGCCGACGGATAGAAACTCACTTCAAAACCCTGGCCTGTCGGCTTTGGCTCCGCGGCCGCCGCCGCGCGAACCCGCTCGGCGTTCAGCGCCGGCTTGAGGGCGGTCGACCCGGTGGTGCCCGGAATGACGCCGTCGTGCACTGCCGTACGCCAGGCATTTTCCTTGTCGCCCGTGCCCGCAAACTGCCCCAGCCAGTGGCGCTTCACCAGATCGCCACCCTTGGGATTGGCGTTGCCGTTGAAGACCATATCAATCAGCTCGATGGGACTCTTGCCGCCATACAACGGCGCGATCATCGGCTGCTGAATCGAGACCGTACCGTCCACCGCGCGGCCGTCGCCCCAGCATTCGAGCGGGTGCGCCTGCGGCACGTGCCAACTGGCGATCTTTGCCGTCTCATCCACATCGAGACCGAGGTGGATCGAATTGCCAACCTTGCCGAGCGCATCGGCAAACCGCAGATCCGCGGGAGCCGTAAAGGCGGGGTTTCCGCCCAGGATCACAAGCGTCGTAACCGCGCCGCTATTGATTTCGGCGGTCAACTGCTTGATCCCGGCAACCGCATCCATCGCGCCGGGAGCGGGACTGGCCGCGTACACTACCGGAGCCGACAGTGCGCCATTGATCAGATGCGCGATCGCATGCACGATCGCCGGCTGGCGGGGACCGGCGACAACCACCGCCGCGCCCGAGTTCGCCTTCAGATCCTTAACAACCGCATTCAGGAACTTGGTTTTCTTGTCCGTGTTGCCCAGGACGTTGAGGCCGGCCGGAAGCACGCCGAACGCCTCGCCCAACTGCATCGCGAACGACTTTACGTCCGACACCCGCATGCGCAGGCGATGATCCGCCGCGCCACCGGTGAGCGAGAACTGCCCTTCGACCACATACAGGCGATTCATCGCTTCGACATGCTCGCTAATGCGCCGGCCGTCGGCAAATTGCCGCGTCGGCAGAAGCGAGGAAGCGTCGATACCGAGGAAGTCGTAATCGAGCGACAGAATGACTTTGGCCTTGTCGATCTGCGGCAGGGACTCGAGCGGTTGGCCAAACGCCAGCATCGCGCCCGCCTGCGGACCCGAATAGGAGACCGGCTCCCACTCCACCCACTTGAGCTTGGGATACTTGGCAAGAACCGACTTGCGCATCGCATCGAGCGACGGGGAACCGACCAGCTCGGACAACACCGCGATATGCGCGCCGTCGCCGATATTTAAAGCCTTGACCGCTTCCTGCAGAGACACCCAGCTGGCATCGCTGCCGCGGGCCAGAACCTGCTTCGAACGGTCCGGATCGTAGAGGTCGAGCACCGACGCCTGCGTCAGCGTATTGGTGGCGCCGAACGAGGTGGGATGCGTGTCGTTACCTTCAATTTTGGTCGGGCGTCCGTCGTTGGTTTCGACCAGAATTCCAGTCGAAACACCGGAAAAGGTCACCTGCGAGGCATACATTTCCGGCTTGCCGGGGATTCGCCCTTCCACGCCGCGCGAAAACGGCAACAGCTTGTCTTCCGGACGGCGGCAGGCAGTGAGCCCGGCCAGACCGAACGAAGCGGCCATCACCTTAAGGACATTGCGGCGCGAGCCGTGATCCATCGTTTCGGCGGCGCCGCCGGCGAACTCACGGTCCACCCAGGCGCGAAATTCCGGCTTGTTATACAACTCGCCGAGCGAGCGCCAGTATTTCGGACCCGGCTGATTCGGGTTCAATTGGACGAGTTTCGACATTAGCGGTGGCACCCCGAGCAGTTCGTAGGCGGATTGATATGTTTCGCGGCGATAATTTCGCGGCCGATCACAGCCGGATCGCCTTCGGGCGTCCAACCCAGCTTGGTGACCAGGTTCGCGGGACGCAGACGCGCGGCGGGATCACGATGACAACTGATACACCAGCCCATATTGAGCGGCTCCACCTGCCGGACCTCCACCATCTGATCGACGCGGCCATGGCAGGTCACGCAGCTGACACCGGCGGTGACGTGCGCCTGGTGATTGAAGTAAACATAGTCCGGAAGCTTGTGAACTTTGAGCCATTCCACCGGCTTGCCGGTTTCGTAACTCTGGCGAATCGGCTCCAGCTGTTCGCTCTTCAACTTCACCTGCTTGTGGCAGTTCATGCAGACTTCGGTCGGCGGGATGGCGGAAAACGCGGCGCGGGTGACCGTGTAGTGGCAGTAGGTACAGTCGAGCCCCATCGTTCCGGCGTGGAGCTTGTGGCTGTACGGAACAGGCTGTTCCGGCTGATACCCAACGTCAGCCACTTTGGGGTGCGCGGCAAAAATGCCAGCATTCACAACGACAAATAGCCCCACCGCGACGACGAGGCCGCCGATCTTCATGTAAAGGTCAGCAGACCTAGGAAATATCGCAGGCATGAGTGTTTCGCGACCGCCTCCCGGTAGTCTTCGAAGTACTAGTTATATCAGGAATGGATTTTTTGCGCAATGACAGCAAACATTGCGGTCTCAATGCAGATTTCACGGCGCTCCCGAAGTACATCAACTACGGTACTCTTCGGATTATCTCGCCTAGTCTAGCACAGAGAGTTTGGGTTGCCTAGGATTTTTCGGGCCGATTATTCACAGGCGGCAGAAACATAACCCGCCTGGAAACAGCGGGTTATAAGACCTTGTCGGTCGCATTGCGCGGCCGCGTTTTCTGCTATTGTGGCACTGGTCGCGTTATGCGTTTTCGTCTACGAAAGACCAAGGGCGGTGTCGATCCTGGCGCCGAAATCGTGCCGATCTCGCGTGGTAACACGCAATGGCAGTTCCGTACGCCGTTGGGCGGCCAGATCTTTATCCAGCTCGAAGAGCTCGCCGAGTTCGTCGAGGTCATCGGCGACCTGCCGGCGGAAGGACGGGCACTTGACCTCGCCAGAGATCTCGGCATGGTCGAGCAGCCCGTTCCGCAGGACCCGCCGGTGCCGGACAAACCGCCAGTGCCCGACGACCCATCGGAGCCGGAAGAGCCATCCGGCGGCAACGACCCGTTCGTCGACAAACTGCTGGTCCCGTTTCTGCAGGAAGGCGTTTGTCCCTCCTGTTGCTTCCGCTACGACAGCATTCGCATCCTGATGTGGGCCAGCAAGGTGGAGAAGGACGGGCTCTTGCTGGGAGTTTCGAAGATTATTCAGCAAAGAGGCATCGAGTTATTCGATGAGCTCCCCACGGATGACCCGCTCCGGCTCGAAGTCGAGAGGGAAGGCGCCCTCTGGATCGAGCAGAATCCGCTGAAATTCGAGACTGTGGAGATTGCCTACAAACAGATCGGCAATCAAAAGATCGACGCGCACAATATCATCGGGCAGAACGCCGTCAAAACAGAGGAAAACCAGCTACACACCGGCGGCGGAACGTTTTCGATCATCCACAACTTCTACTTCAAGAATCACAAATGCAAAGACAAGTACACCTGCTCGTGGATGAAGGACAAGCGGCAGGTGGAGATACTGCTCGGCGACGGCGGCGTCATGTCCGACGTGTATTGCCAGAAGAAGAGAGGCGGCCAGTGCAAGAATTGCGAAAGCGCCCAGGGCGAGTGGCATTTGCTACAACGCTGCAACTTCTTTCTGGAGCACCCCGATACGTGTCCGCTGGAGTTCATCGGACTGCAGTGGTGCGCGGCGTTTCTGAAGCTCGGCAAACCGATTGATCGCGTGGATCTGCCCAAAGTCCGCCTCGCACTGCTCGACGACCTGAAAGGGTTCCACGCGTTTCTCACCGAGATGACGAAACTCCAGATCGACCGGGCTTTCGTTGCTCTCGATAAGCTTTGCGGCGGCCGGCTCGGGAAAGTGTCAGCCACGACGGTCAAGAGCGACACAATCAGTGGTCCGACGGAGACGACCCTGAAAGCCATTTCAACGGGCTGTCCGGTGGTGATGGATCTTTTGTCTGAAATGCCGTTCGAGATCTATTACAAGGACAAGTTTCTTTCGATCTGCAACGCGAAGCCGCACCACCCAATCAAGCTCGACGTCGTGGTGCGAAGTTTTCAGGACCTCGCAGGGAGGGTGCCGCGGGCGCTTGTCCTCTACGACAATCGTGAGGCGCGACCAAGGGAGGAAGTGGTGGTCCCCCTGTACGGAGCAGGCACTGCGCTCGCCGCGATCGTTCGCGATATGGTCAAAGAGGTGAGTTCGATGCCGCAAAGCAAGGATCTGGTGAAGCGGGGAAAAGTCTCGGTGAATGGCAACGTCTATAACAAAGACGGGACGAAGCTGCAGGACTGCGGGGGCCCCAACGGGGATGGCGTATTCGTGATTGTGGTGACCATGAAGAACGCCGCGCCCACGTTCACGATCCGGAGGAAGGACTAATGGCCCAACGGCTCCGTGAAGCACAAATGCGTGTCTTCGGTCAGGCTGCGAAGGTCGCGCTGCGGGACCGGATGGAGGCCAGCCTGCGCGAGTTCTGGCCGGAACTGTCCGCCGAGCTGGACGAGGAATCCGCAATGGAGGAGTTTCTGGGCAAGGCCATCCAGTCCTGCGAGCGATACGGCCTGACCGCGGAAGCCGACCATTTTCGATACTTGAACGTGATGGCGCTTCTCGGCGCGGAATTTGACAGCAAGTATGGATGGGCCGCGGAGGTGCTGGGGCAGGCGTCGCGCCGAGGAAGTTCGCGGATGGACGAGGTCTGCGAGTTGGCCGCCGGGCAGGCCGTAGCGTAGGAACAAGGAAAGGCGCGACGTGGATCCAGCGGAAAAACTGAAACGCTTTGAGGCGATGGACGCCGCCGCAGCCACGAAGGCGAGTGGGCAACCGGCCGATTCGCCGGTTGCGCCGTGTCCGCTTCGCGATTGGGTTGCGGTGGAACTCCTCTTTCCCAACGGTACGCCGGCCGCCGGCGCGAGCTACATACTCACACTGCCGGACGGCAGCGAACGTACAGGGACGCTCGATGCCCAAGGCTACGCCATCGAACGGGACATCGAGAAACCGGGCGAATGCAAGGTTCGATTCCCGGATTTCCCGGAAGTTCGGCGGGGAAGCTAGCCGCCAAACTGACATCAAGCGGCGATGGATCCGGTAGAGGCTCTGCGCCGCGGCTTTACTGGACCTGGAAGGTCAGGACCGTTTCCGACGGGATTTTGATTTCGGGTCCTTTCATGACGGCGGAAACAGTAGCGCCAGCCGCGCCACCGCTGGCCGCGCCGATCGCCGCGCCCTTGCCGCCGCCGAAGATCGCCCCAAGCGCTGCGCCGATACCTGCGCCAATACCGGTTTTGACCGCGGTTCCCTTCCCTTTGCCTTTGCTTTCCATGGCGACGGGTTCGGTGGTTACCGGCTGCATCTGGCCGTCAATCCGCACCTCGGACACAACCAGCTTGAGGTTGGCTGTCCCTTTGAGACGCCCCGCTTCCTCGACTTCTTGGATTCGAAGAGTGGCGTCGGCGCCTCGTGGGGCAGCCACGCGGCCGTTGATGCGCAAAGGCTGTTCCAGGCTCGCGCGGTAGGTTTGTCCGGCGCGGCTCTCGCGGGATTCAATGGCATCAATGGTACGGACCACGATCTGCTGGCCACGGGCCGGCAGGTCGATGGCCGCCGCGGGGATCGCAAGCGCCAGGCAAAGCGTTGGCAAGAGGAAGGATTGCAGAGTTTTGGTGATCATGACGGAGAGTGGACTTTCGAAAAGTAGATACGTTGGGGTGCGGTTTTGTTGCGGTGGACGGCTCCGTCGTCCGCGGGGCGCCGCCGTCAGGCGGCCCGCGGCGGCGGAGAGTGGGTTTTCGCCTCCTGACGCACAGTTTCTCTGGCGCA
>JAFDVT010000385.1 GCA_018268875.1 Acidobacteriota bacterium | reverse complement strand
CAGTTCCTGTTGACGAACCAGGTGAACGTCGGCGCGGTGTGCGACATTTACAGCGAAAACATCGACAAGGCGCGTCAAAAGGCCACCAATGCGCGGAACTTCGCGGACCATCGCAAGCTTCTGGAAGTGAAAGAGCTGGACGCGGTGTTGATCGCGACGCCGGACCACTGGCATTTCACGACGGCGTGCGATGCGATGCGCGCGGGCAAGGACGTATACGTCGAAAAGCCGCTGACGCTGAAGATCGAGGAAGGTCCGGAAATCGTCAAAGTGGCGCGCATGAACGATCGCGTCTGCCAGGTGGGCATGCAGCAGCGTTCGGGCGTCCATTACATTCGCGCGAAGAAGGAATACATCGATACCGGCAAGCTTGGCAAGATCAGCCTGGTGCGCACGTGGTGGCACGGCAATACGTACCATCTGCGGAAGGCGCCGGAAAGCCTCGCGACCCGGCCGTCGAACCTCGATTGGGGCCGCTTTCTGGGTCCGTTGAAGTGGCGCGATTGGGATCCGCAACAGTATTGGAACTGGCGCGCGTACCTGGATTTCGGCGGCGGACAGGTGACCGATCTGTTCACGCACTGGATCGACGTCGTGCACATGTACATGGGGCAGGACACGCCGGTTTCGGCGGTGGCGAGCGGCGGCGTTTACACCTATAAAGACGGGCGTACGGCGCCGGACACGATCAACGTGCTGCTCGAATACCCGGGCGATTACACGGCGACGTTTGAAGCGACGCTGGCACCCGGCATCCGCGGCGCGGGCATCGAATTCTGCGGCACCAAGGGCAAGCTGTACATCGACCGCAGCCGCTTTGAGTTCCTGGAAGCGACGCGCGGCGCGACACCCGTGGAAGTGAAGGCGGAACCGCAGGACATGACGCTCGACCACGTCAAGAACTTCGTCGAGTGCATCAAGACCCGCAACCGTCCCAACGGCGACGTGTTGATCGGCCACCGTTCCGCGCAGGCCTCGCACCTGGGCAACATCGCGTACGTGCAGAAGCGGCGGCTGAACTTCGATCCGCAACGCGAGGAAATCCTACCGCTCTAATGGACGAAACGCAGGTACTGGCCATTGCCAAGGCGCTGGCCGACGGCAAACGTTTTGAGATGCTGCGGCGCATCGCGAAATCCGCGGAAGCCCCCACCTGTTCCTGCGTCAAGGAATGGACGGGGCTTTCTCCGGCGACGGTGACCCACCACCTGCAAGAGCTCGAAAACGCCGGTCTGATCGCGACGGAGCGGACCGGCAAGTACGTCCACATCTCGCTTCGACGGGATGTGTGGGACGCCTACGTCAAAAAACTTTCGGAAATTTAGCGCCTCGCAGGAAATCGCAGGGTTCCAGGAATGAGCCGTTTGCAGGGATCGCGCGTCGAAACGCTCCATCTCCCCGAGAGATTGAAGCAAGAAACAGCAGACATTCATAAGGCCTTGGAAGATCGCCTGGATCTTCTTCGCGACGGCTTTACCTCCACCGAGTATGCGCAGTTGCTGGCGCGCTTTTATGGGTTTTATCAACCCTGGGAGCGCGCCGCTTTGCCGTTGCTGCGCCAGTGGGACGCGACGCTGTTCGAACACCGTAGCAAATGCGCCGCGCTCGAAGCGGACCTGCGGTACTTGGGCATCGCGCCGGCAAGTCTGCCGTTGTGCGCGGCACTGCCTCCGCTGGAAGAATTGCCCTGGGCGATCGGTTCGGCGTACGTACTCGAAGGCGCGACGTTGGGCGGGCAGTTCCTGCGTATGCACTTTGAAAAACGCCTGGGCATCCCTCGCGAGGCGATGGGATTTTATGCCGTCTACGGGGCGAACACCGGCGCGATGTGGAAATCGTTTCGGGAAGGGTTAATTCGAGCGGAATCGTTGGCCTCGCCGGAAACTTTCGTCGCCGCCGCGAGGTCTACGTTTGAGGCCTTAGCAGTCTGGCTGACTAGGGAACCACGGTCCAGTGAACAAGTCTCCATCGCACCCGCCAGAAGCAGTTCCAGATCTCGCGACATGTGATCGCGAACCGATTCGGATTCCGGGCAGCATCCAGCCGCACGGCATCCTGCTTTCGCTGGACGGCGATTCGTTGCGGATCCTGCAGGCCAGCGGCAATGCGGAACAGTTATTCCGTATTCCGGTAGAAAATCTTTTGGGTCGCCGGCTGCCGGAGGTTCTGCGGGAAATGAACGCCGGCGAGTTGGTGGACGCGATCGAATGCGCGGCGCTCGACACGAATCCGGTTTACCTGGCTTCGGTGTCAATGGCGGGGCGAGCCTACCGGGCGGTGGCGCACTTGCACGCGGGGCGCGTCATCGTGGAGTTTGAAGAAGCGGCAACCGGGCAGCTGTTCGACGGAAATGTCTCGTTCCACAACCTGTATCCGCTGGTACGAACGTTCCTGGACCGATTGCAGGGATTGGAAACGGTCGAGGAACTGGCGCAGATGGCGGCCGAGGAAGTGCGTGCGATTACGGGCTTTGAACGGTCGCTGGTGTACAAGTTCGATCCATCGTGGAACGGGCAGGTGATCGCCGAATCACGCGGACCGGGAATCGAATCGTACCTGGACCTGTGGTTTCCAGCCTCGGACATCCCGGCGCAGGCGCGCGAACTGTACCAGTTGAACCGGCTTCGTTTGATCGCCGATACCGACTACAAACCGGTGCCGCTGGTTCCGGCGCTGGACCCCGAAACCAAAGCTCCGCTCGACCTTTCCTACGCGACGCTGCGTAGCGTGTCGCCGGTTCACATCGAGTACCTGCACAACATGGGTCTGCGGGCGTCGATGTCCATTTCGATTCTGCGCGATGGCAAGCTTTGGGGATTGATTTCCCTGCATAGCCGGACGCCCAAAACGGTGCCGTTCGAGGTACGCGTGGCGTGCGACTTTCTGGGGCAGGCGTTCTCCACGCATCTTGCCGCCAAGGAAGGGCAGGCCGAGTACGAACACCGGCTGCATCTGAGGTCGATTACCGCAAAGCTCCTGGGTTACATGGCGGAAGAAGAGCGGTTCATCGACGGGTTGATCAACCATCCGGACGAACTGTTGGCGTTGACGGCGGCTTCGGGCGCGGCGGTCCTGTTCGAGGGCAACTGCCGGCAAGTGGGCATCACGCCGCCCGAGCCTGCCATCCGCGCGCTGGTGAACTGGTTGAGCGACAACCGCCAGGCGGCGGAAGTCTTTCGTACCGAAAGCCTGCCGGTTGAGATGCCCGGCGGGGAATGGTTTCGCGAAGACGCGAGCGGTGTATTGGCGGTCTCCATTTCGAAGCTGTACAACTCCTACGTCGTGTGGTTCCGCCCCGAAGTGATCCGCACGGTGAAGTGGAGCGGCGATCCGCAAAAGCCAGTGGAGGCCACGGCGAAGGGCATGCGGATCCATCCGCGAAAGTCCTTCGAAGCGTGGAAGGAAACGGTGCGAGGCAAGAGTCTTCCGTGGCGGCCGAGCGAGGTGGAGGCGGCGTCGGAGTTACGCAATGCGCTGGTGGGCGTGGTGCTTCGCAAGGCGGAAGAACTGGCGGCGCTGTCGGCGGAACTCCAGCGTTCGAACAAGGAACTGGAAGCGTTTTCGTACTCGGTGTCGCACGACTTGCGGGCGCCGTTCCGGCACATTGTCGGGTACGCGCAATTGCTGGAAGATCACCTTGGGGACAAGGCGGACGAGACGGCGGTCCGGTTTCTGAACACGATCGCCGACGCGGCGCATTCGGCGGGCATGCTGGTGGACAGCCTGCTCAATTTTTCGCGCGTCGGTCGAGCGGCGTTGCATCTCATGGACGTCCCGAGGGCGGCGATGGTGGACGAGATCCGCCAGGAACTGGCCGAACAGGAGCCCGCGACAAGGGACATCGTGTGGCAGATCGGCAGGCTGCCCACGGTACAGTGCGACCCCGTGCTGATGCGCATGGTGTGGCTGAACCTGCTGTCGAACGCGCTGAAATATTCGCGCAAAAAGGCCGCCACCCGGATCGAAGTGAGCTGCGAGTCCACCGAAGACTGGCATACGTTCGCGGTTTCGGACAACGGCGCGGGATTCAAGCAGAAGTACGCGGGCAAGCTGTTCGGCGTCTTTCAACGGCTACACAACCAGGAAGAATTTGAGGGCACGGGAATCGGGTTGGCCAATGTTCGACGGGCGGTGGGTAAACATGGCGGCCGCACCTGGGCCGAAGGCGCTTTAGATGCCGGCGCGGTGTTTTACTTCACGCTGCCGGTCCGCGCGGTGGCAACGCGGCACGACCTAACAAAATAGGAACGAATTCTTGGGGATGCTCAAACCGATATTACTCGTCGAAGATAGCGGCCAGGATGTGGAATTGACGCTGGCGGCGCTGACCAAGGCAAGACTGGCGAACGAAGTGATCGTGTTGCGCGACGGCGAGGAGGCGATGGATTATCTGTCCTCGCAAGGCCGCTATGCGACACGTGCCAGGGGCAATCCGGCGCTGATCCTGCTCGACATCAAGTTGCCGAAAGTGGACGGGCTCGAAGTGCTGGCGTTTATCAAGAGCCAGCAGAGGCTGAAGAGCATTCCCGTGGTGATGCTGACCAGTTCGCGGGAAGAGCCGGACCTCACGGCCAGCTATCAGAGCGGCGCCAACGCGTATGTCGTGAAGCCGGTGCGGTTCCAGGATTTTGTGAAAGCGGTGCAGGACCTGGGCGGGTTCTGGGCGATGTTGAACGAACCGCCACCGGGCAGCGTACGGTTCCGGAGGCCGGAATAGCTTGTCTACGATCTCGATCCTCTACCTCGAAGACAGCCTGATCGACCTGCAGCTCTCGTTGTCCCTGCTCCGCAAGGCCGGGATCGAGTACACCGTGGAACACGTCGAAACCGAAGCCGGTTACGAAAGCGCGCTCCGGAAGGGCCACTTTGACCTGATTCTGGCCGATTATTCGCTGCCGCAATTTGACGGTCTTGCGGCGCTCGAGATCGCGCGGCGCGTGCGTCCGCAGACGCCGTTCATTTTTGTGAGCGGCGTGATTGGCGAGGAAGTCGCCGTCGATTCGCTGCAGCGCGGAGCGACCGACTTTGTGTTGAAGCAGCGGCCGCAACGTCTGGCAACGGCGGTTCGACGGGCGCTTGCGGAGGCCGCGGAAAAGCGCGCGCGGATGGCTGCGGAGGAAGAGCGAGCGGCGCTGCTCGATAAGGAAAAGGCGCGTGTCGAAGAGTTGGCGGGCGTCAACCAACGGCTGGAACAGTTCGCTTATGCGGCCTCGCACGACTTGCAGGAACCCGTGCGAATGATCAAGGTGTATTCGCAATTGCTGGCCAAACGGTACGGCGACCAGTTGGACGAAGCGGGCCGCCAGTACATGTCCTTCATCGAAACGGGAGCCACGCGCATGGACAACCTGGTGCAGGACCTGCTGGCGTATTCGCGCGTCACGCATATGGACCGCGAGTCCATGCGGGCGGTGGAATTGCGCGAGGTTCTGCACAACCTGGTGATTCCGCTGTTTCAGCCGGCGCTGTGGGAAAACGACGCCGAGATTCACGTGGACGCCAGTCTGCCGGTGGTGCACGGCGATGCGGAGCGGTTGAGCCAGGTGTTTCAGAACCTGATCTCAAACAGCCTGAAGTATCGCCGCCGCGACGTTCCGCCGCGCATCTACATTTCGGCCGTGCGGCAAGACAACGATTGGCTGATCGCGGTGCGGGACAACGGGATTGGGTTTGAGAAAGAGTACGGCGAACGGATCTTCGGGTTGTTCAAACGGCTGCACAAAGGCGATTTGCCGGGTACGGGCGTGGGCCTTGCGCTAGCCAAGCAGATCGTGGAAAAGCACGGCGGCCGGATCTGGGCGGATTCGACGCCAGGCGAAGGATCGACGTTTTACTTTACGCTGGCGGCACCCGCGGCCAACGCCTAGTCGGTGGCGGCGTTAGTAGCGGCGAGCTTGGGGCTCGGCGTGCCGATGTGGATGTGCGGAGCGGAGGCCTGGCCGGTGATGGCGCGCCGAAACGCGATGTACGGAATCTTGTTCAACGCCAGAAATTTGCGAATCCATTGGCCTTCGCCGCTATCGGGGTTGACGCCGACATCGATGCGGCCACGGTGGTCAAACCCAAGCGCTCGGTGAAAGGCCGTTTCGCCTCGCGCACTGACGGGCAGCGGCTTGGCGAACTCTTTTTCAAAAGCCAGAACCACTCGTTTCAGGTCTGCATCGCTGAACTTGCCGAGTCCATTGAAGTGTTCGACCATAGGTCCGGTGCCGTCGACGGTGGACGGCGTCATCACCACGGTCGCGGCGGCGGCCTGTTCGGCTTGCGCCATTTCCGCGAGTTCCGCGAGCAATGCCGCGCGAACTTCGGCGAGACGGACCACCGATTGACGCGCATCGAGTTCGGCTTGTAACGGCGCCATTTCGGACTTGGCCATCACGCCCGATTCCACCAGCTTTTCCATCCGGGCGATCTTTTCCTGTTGACGGGCCACGCGGCGCTTGGCCGCTTCGGTCATCGCGGCGGCCTGTTCGGCGGTGAACTCTTCCGGCGTCAGGCGGGCGTACATGGTTCGCGACAGGATCGCCGCATCCTCGCTGTCGGCCAGGTTCTGGCGCGCTTCGGCAAGGCGCATGGGGGCCACCGCGCCGGCCGCCACGAGTTCTTCCAACCGCTGGATTTCCGGGTTTGTGGCGACAGTCTTGGGGTCCTGCTGGATCAGGGCCAGCGCCAGGAAAAGGGAATACATCAGGAAATAAAAGGAAAAGCGACTACTTCTTTAGTGTAGCTACTTTTTGTGAGGCGGCGGACCGAACACGGTCATCACGACCAGACGTTCGCTGGCGGAGGCGTTCTTCATCGAATGCACGATGCCGGAAGGCGCAAACACGATGTCGCCGGGGCGTACGGTACGAACCAGTTCGCCAACCGTGGCTTCGCCTTCGCCGGACAGCACGGCGTACAGCTTGTCCTGCCCGTCGTGCACGTGCGCGGCGTGTTCCTGCCCGGGTTCGAAACAATTGAGACCCGCGAACAGGTACTCGCCTCCGGCCAGGGTCACCTTGCCCATCTTTTCCGGCCCGAACTCGGCCAGCGACGCCACATCTTGCAGGATCATACCGTTAGAATAAAGGTTCTTCCCGTTATGGCCAAAGAGTTCAGTCTTCAGTCCCGCGCCGTACCCGCGGTGGAAACGAAGTACCGCCGCATCACCGGCGAGTTTCCGCCTCCGGAATCGGTGGAAATTATCGAAAAGCTTGCGAAGTACGAACCTCGCGCCATGGCGGGCCAGCCGCCAGTGGTGTGGGACCGCGCGCAGGGGTTCCAGGTGTTCGACAAGTCGGGCAACCGCTGGATCGACTGGTCGAGCGGCGTGGTGGTAACCAACGCCGGACACAGCCATCCCAAGGTCGTGGAAGCGATCGTCAAACAGGCGACCACCGGCATCCTGCACAATTACTGCTTCCCGCAGGAACGCCGCGCGGAACTGGTGGAAAAGCTTTCAGCGCTGCTGCCGGAACCCTTAAAGAAAGTGTTCCTGCTGACGACGGGTTCGGAAACCATCGAATGCGCCATCAAGCTGTGCCGTACGCATGGCGTGAAGGTCGGCGGGCGCAGCAAGCATCTGATTGTCTCGTTTGAAAAGTCGTTCCACGGGCGCACGATGGGTTCGCAGCAGGCGGGCGGCACGCCGGCGCTGAAGGAATGGATCGTCAATCTGGACAAGGGCTTTATCCAGGTTCCCTTCCCCGACGGGTACCGCACGACGGACGTGAGCTTCGATTACTTCATGCGCTGCCTGAGCGAGGCCGGCGTGGACGCGTCGAACATCGCTGGCGTGGTGATGGAAACGTTCCCCGGTGCGACCGCGGGCCTTGCGCCGGTGGAGTTCGTGCAGAAGTTGCGGCAGTGGTGCACCAGCCACAAGATCCTTTATGTCGCCGATGAAGTGCAGGCCGGGTTCGGACGCACGGGCAAGATGTGGGGCTTTGAGCATTACGGCGTGGTGCCGGATCTGGCCGGATTCGGAAAGGGCATTTCCGGTTCGCTGCCACTGTCGGCGCTCGCCGGACCGGCGCACATCATGGACCTGCATCCGCCGGGCAGCATGAGCTCCACGCACACCGGCAACCCGATCTGTTCGGCGGCGACGATGGCGTCAATCGACGTGATCCTGGAAGAAAAGCTGGTGGAGAATTCGGCGCGGCTGGGCAAGATCCTGATCGAGGCGCTGCGTGCTTTGAAGCCTCGTTTCGATTACATCGGCGCGGTGGATGGTATCGGTCTCGTTGCGGCGGTGAACATCGTCAAGCCGGGCACCAAGGATCCGGACGCGGACATGGCGTGGGACATCGTGCGGCGGTGCATCGAAAAAGGCCTGCTGATGTTCACGCCCGTGGGCTTTGGCGGCGCGGCCGTCAAAATCTGTCCGCCGCTGGTGATCAACGAAGAGGCGCTGCGCGAAGGGCTCGGCGTACTGGAAGAAGCGATGGTGGAAGCCGCGGACGCCGCCAAGAGCCAGGCTCGGGAAGTTCTGGCGTAATGGCGGCCACCACTGCAACCGAAATCGGCGTCATCGGCGCCGGCATGATCCTGCACGACCAGATTCTGCCCTCGCTGTACGAACTGCAGCGGCGCGGACGCATCGGGTCGATTCGGATCTGCGCGCGCAACCAGTCGACGCTCGACAGCCTGCGCGCCAATGCCAAGATCGCCGCCGCATTTCCGGGTCACAAGTTCGAGGACAGGCCGGGCGACTGGAAAACCCTGATCGCGGAACTGCCGCCGCGCAGCATTGTGATCATCGCGCTGCCGGATCAACTGCATCACGCCGCGGTGATGGATTGCCTGCGCGCCAATCAGCACGTGATCTGCGTGAAGCCGCTGGTGCTGTCGGCCAAGGACTCGGTGGAGATCGAGAAGACGGCCAAGGAGCGCGATCTGCTGGTAGCGGTGGAGTACCACAAGCGCCTGGACGACCGCAGTTTCATGGCGCGGCAGCGGTATCGCGAAGGGCTTTTCGGCGAGTTCCGCCTGGGCAACGCGTGGCTGCACGAGAAGTGGAACTACCGCAGTTCGAACTTTCAGAACTGGTTCACGTGCGAGAATTCGGACGCCTTTACCTACATCGGCTGCCATTACGTAGACCTGGTGCACTACATCACGGGTCTGAAGCCGGCGAGCGTCAGCGTCTACGGGTTGAAGGACACGTTCCCGAACGGCAACGTCGGGTACCTGTGGGCGGACGCGCGCGTGATCTGGGAAAACGGCGCCTGTCTGAATGTTCAGAACGCGCTTGGCTATCCCGAAAACGGGCCAGGTTCGAACGCGCAGGGCATCATTCTGTACTGTTCAGGCAAGGGCGAAGGGGCGATGATCCGGCATTCGGATCAATACCGCGGCCTTGAATATTGTTACTACGATCGCTACGAGGAGCCGAGTCCGGACTACATGCAGTACGTGGATCTTGGCACGGGCAACGGGTTGTCGCCGGTGGGCTACGGGTTCCGTTCGATCGACGTGCTGGTGTCCGCCTGCCAAGCCGCCGAACGCGAAGGAGCGTCACGACTGGCGCAGATCGAAAGCGCAGGCGTGGTCGCGACGCCGGGCAATTCCCGCTACAACGAACTCGTGGTCGAGGCCGGACGCCTGTCGTTGCTGAACCAGGGCCGCGAAGCTCTCATCGACTACACGACCAATAGCGTTTCCTTACGATGACCGACGAAGAAATCGTTGGCTATCTCGACGACAATGGCTACCCGCCGCACATCGTGAACGGTGGGCGGGCCGGCCTTGTCGCGCGCTGGAAACAGTTCGTGAACGAGGTCGAAGCCGGGTACGCGCACAACCTGCACAATTACCGGAACGACCTGGACATTCGCGGCCTGATTCGTTTGTTCGCGCTGGACGACGAGGTCGCGGAGGCGGACGGCCGCCTGGAAGGCCTGCTGGTCCATCCGGAGATACGGGTTTGGGAGAGTTCCGAAGGTTCGCCGTTTTGGGACTTCGGGTACCCGCGCAACGCCGGATGGGCGCTTCGCCGGGATTTGCAGGCGGAAGAGCTGCTGTAGCTTTGTGGCGCAAAGCGCACAACGCCGTGTCCTGAAATAGACACACCGCCTCGCGAACTACTGATAATAAACAACTTCTTTGACGGACACCGGAGTGCATGGCCCTGACTTCACAGGACAAAGCACTTCATGAACATACTTTCGCGCCTCGCCGCCATCTTCTTCATCTTCGTCTGCACGACGCTCGCCTGGTTCTTCCTGGGCCTCACGGTGGACCATCGCACCAACACCACCGACGGGACGCTACGGGGCAAAGTCGCCACCATCTGGGGTTCGGCGCAGGAACAGCATCCGCCGCAAGCCTTGTGGTTCACGCAGGAAAGCCAGGTGGTGACGACGATTGAAAACAACATCAACGTGCAGAAGACGCGCCTGGTGGAGATCGAACATCCGCTGCCGCTCGAAGGGTCGCGCATCCAGGTGGACCTGAACCTCGCGCACCGGCAGAAGGGACTGCGCTGGTACAGCACATACACGGTGGCGTTTGACGGTACGTACCGGTTCCGCAACGACACGGCGGAGGCCAAGAACATCGTGTTCCAACTGCCGTTCCCAAGTTCGCAGGCGATGTACCGGGACCTGGTGATGACGCTCGACGGCAAGGCGATGGACATCGAGAATCAGGACGGAAAGGCTCGCGCCAAGGCGACGGTCGCCGCGGGAGCGACGGTGAGCTTGCGGGCGGCCTATCAGTCGCAAGGTCTGGATCAATGGCGGTACCACTTCGGGCAAACGGAGGTGTCGCAGGCGAAGGATTTCGAACTCGATATGAAGACGAATTTCAAGGACATCGACTTTGCAGAGAACACGCTGTCGCCGGTGGCGAAACGCGAAACGGCGGATGGTTGGGAACTCACCTGGAAGTACGACACGCTGGTGTCGGGATACCAGTTGGCCATGGTGATGCCGGAGAAGTTGCAACCCGGGCCTCTGGTGGGCGCGATCAGCTATTTTGCGCCGGTTTCCTTGTTCTTTTTCTTCTTCATCCTGCTGGTGATCACGACGTTGCGCAATGTGGAGTTGCACCCGATGAACTACTTCTTTCTGGCGGCCGCGTTCTTCGCGTTTCACCTGCTGCTGGCGTACCTGTGCGACCTGATTTCGATCCACCTGGCGTTCTGGATCAGCGCGGCGGTGTCGGTGTTCCTGGTGGTGAGCTACCTGCGGGCCGTGGTGGGGATCCGGTTTGCGGCGCTCGAAGCCGGCGGGGCGCAACTGATCTATCTGGTGCTGTTTTCGTATGCGTTCTTCTTCAAAGGCGTAACTGGCCTGGCGGTGACCATCGGCTCGATCCTGACGCTGTTCGTGGTGATGCAGTTGACGGCGAAGATCAACTGGCAGGAACGGTTCGGGTCGTCGCGACGTGAGTCATCGGGGCCGCCTTCGCTTATCTCGTAGTGTAATTCCGAGTTCGTCGAGTGCCTGGATGGCCGATTCGCGGCTTACCGTTGGATTGACATGATCTGCCCGGGCTGAACGACAGATAGGGCCTCCAGCAGCTTTGGAACTAGCGGCTTCAAGCTCACTAAGGCACTCGATGGAGCCCGAAGCACAATCATCGCGATTCGATGTTTCTCCAAACTCTGCTGAAAGGCAATCCCTTTGTCTAAAGTGACGATCACGTCAAACCCGGCAGCCTCGGCAGCAGCAAGAAGGTTGCCGTTTCTTAAACCGGAAAAACCGGCGTAGTTTGCTGACTGGCAATCGTGTACGACTAGAAAGCTTCGCAGGCGATGCGTGATGCATTCATCAAGAAGAACCTTCATCCGACCTGCGCAATTCGGGCCTGTACGCACTCCTCGAGAACCTGCAGGGCGACTTCGCGGCTTATCGCCGGGAACCCTTCCAGGAACTCGTCCAGTGTCTCGCCGGCCTCCAGGGAGTCGAAGAGATTCTGTAGCGGTACCCGGGTGCCTCGAAACACAGGCGTGCCGCTGAGGATCTGGGGATCGCGAACGATGGTGTCCGACATACTCCTATTTTGCCGATTGTCATCCGTTTCTGGCAAATTTTTCGGAAACGGCCTACCTTGTCCGAAAACGGACACCGCGCCCGCGGGCGGCCTCTGAAAACATTGACTTTCCCGTGGGCGTTCGATTGCAGCAAAAATAAACCATGTCGAACCTGCGATTCGCGCTTCGTACTCTTGCCAAAACTCCGGTCATCTCAGCCATTGCGGTGCTATCGCTCGCGCTGGGCATCGGCGCCAATAGCGCGATGTTCTCGCTGTTCGACCAGATCCTGCTGAAGCCGCTTCCCGTGGTTGAACCCGATCGCCTGGTGAACCTGTTCGATACCGGACCGAAATCGGGAAGCATGTCCGCCAACAGCGCCGGCGCCAACACTTATGTGTTCAGCGCGCCGATGCTGCGCGACCTCGAAAAGACCTCCGTGTTTGCGGGCGTCGCCGGACATCGCAGCTTTGGCGGTAACGTCTCGCTTCGGGGGCAAACCAGTTCGAGCACCGGGCTGTTTGTTTCCGGGCAGTACTTTCAGATT
>JAFDVT010000384.1 GCA_018268875.1 Acidobacteriota bacterium | reverse complement strand
TTCGCGGGCGCGCCTTCCGATAACTTCACGGCCTTCTGCACCGCCTCAAACGCCGCCTTCTCCTTCTCCGGATCGACGTCGATGTTGATGTTCGGCCCCAGCGCATACGCCACGCCCCAATACGGCATCGCCGCAAAAGGATCCAACGCCGCCGCCTTCTCAAACGAACGAATCGCTTCGTCGTGATTGAACCCGTACACCAGCATCAGCCCCTGATTGAAATACTTCTGCGCCAGTGGACTGCGCGTTTGAATCGGATGATGGATCTTGCCGAGCCCCGGAAGCAACGTCACTGGCTTCTGGGTCGCGGCCGCTCCATGCCCGCCGTGCTGTTGTGCGTACCCGGCGGGTAACAGCAGCAGCAAAAACACGAACAGCGAACATTTCTTTGCGATCATAAACGTATGGATAACGCGTTAGGTTTTGAGTTGCAATCGGACCCCATTCTTTCGGCGGATGAAGTCATCGGCCTTGAAAAGCAGTATTTGCTGCAAAACTACGCGCGATATCCGCTGGTCCTCGACCGCGGCAAGGGCTGCTACCTCTACGACAAAGCCGGCAAGCGTTACCTCGATCTGATCTCCGGCATCGGCGTCAACTCGCTCGGCTATTCGCACCCGCGCATCACCAAGGTGATTCAAAAGCAGGCCGCGCTCCTGCTCCACACCTCGAACCTGTACTATCACGAATACCAGGGCCGCCTCGCCGAAAAGCTCGCCAAAGCCTCCGGTCTGCAGCGCGTCTTCTTCTGCAACAGCGGCGCCGAAGCCATGGAAGGCGCTCTCAAAATGGCGCGATCCCACGGCCGCAAAGTCTCGCCCCAAAAGTTCGAACTCATCGCGCTCGAAGACAGCTTCCACGGCCGTACCTTCGGCGCTTTGTCGATCACCGGCCAGCCCAAGTACCGCAAGGATTTCGAACCCCTTCTCGACGGCGTCAAGTTCGTACCCCGCAACGATGAAAAGGCGCTTGAGGAAGCCTTCAGCGACAACACGGCCGCCTTCATCGTAGAAGTGATCCAGGGCGAAGGCGGCATCAAGCCCGTCTGCGAACGCATGCTCAGAAAGGCGCGCGCCCTTTGCGACAAGCACAACGCGCTGCTCATCTTCGACGAAATCCAATGCGGCGTCGGACGCACCGGCACCTACTTCGCCTACCAGTTGTTCGACCCCAAGATCATGCCGGACATCGCCGTCCTCGCCAAGCCCATTTCCTGTGGACTCCCCCTCGGCGCGATCCTCGCCAACGAAAAGGCGGCGGCCGCCATTTCCCCCGGCATGCACGGCACCACCTACGGCGGAGGCCCGCTCACCACGCGCGTCGCCGTCGAATTCATGGACATCCTCGACGAACTCCTTCCGTCCATCACCTCCACGGGAAGCTACTTCCGCATGCGCCTCACCGAACTCGCCCGCAAGTTCGAATTCATTCAGGAAATCCGCGGCGTCGGCCTCATCATCGGCGTCCAGATGAGCGTACCCGGCAAGCAGATGGTCATCGACGGCATCGAGGAAGGACTCCTCTTCAACTGCACGCACGACACCGTCCTGCGCTTCCTCCCGCCGTACATATTGAGTGAGGAAGAAGTCGACCGCGCCATCGAAGGACTCGAACGCGTCTTCGCAAAGCATGTAAGCTATCAGCAACAGTCATGATGCTCACCCGACGTAACGCCATCGCCGTAGCAACCATCGGAGCCTCGCTCGCCCACCGCCTCACCGCGGCCGGCAACAGCGTCAACCACTCGGTCTGCAAGTGGTGCTACTCGAAGACGCCGCTCGAAACCCTGTGCCAGTCGGCCAAGGACATCGGCCTTTCGTCCATCGAACTGCTGGGCCCCAACGACTGGCCGATGCTCCAGAAGTACGGCCTCACCTGCGCCATGGCGTCGAACCCCACCGTGGACGGCATCGGCGGCATCATGAAGGCGTTCAACCGCGTCGAAAATCACGACAAGCTGGTCGCCGCCTATGAGGACTACATCCCCAAGGCCGCGGCCGCTGGTCTAAAGAACGTGATTTGTTTTTCCGGCAACCGTGACGGCATGCCCGACGAACAGGGTCTTGAGAACTGCGCCAAAGGCCTGCAGCGCCTCATGCCGACAGCGGAAAAGCACAAGATCAATATCGTGATGGAACTCTTGAACTCCAAGGTCAACCATCCCGACTATATGTGCGACCACACCGAGTGGGGCGTCGCCATGTGCAAGAAGGTCGGCAGCGAACGCATGAAACTGCTGTACGACATCTACCACATGCAAATCATGGAAGGCGACGTCATCGCGACCATCAAGAAGCACAACGCCTACATCGCGCACTACCACACGGGAGGCGTCCCCGGCCGCCACGAAATCGACGACAGCCAGGAGCTGTATTACCCGGCCATCGTCAAAGCCATCGTCGACACCGGCTTCAAGGGTTTCGTAGGCCAGGAGTTCGTCCCGGCCCGTCCCGATGCTCTCGCCTCGCTCAAGCAAGGCGTGCAGATTTGTAACGTCTAACCGCGCCGGGCAGCCTCAATCGCGGCGATGTCGATCTTCCGCATCGTCATCATCGCCTGCATCGCCCGTTTCGCCGCCGCCGGATCCGGATCGGCCATCGCCGCCATCAGGGCGCGAGGCACAATCTGCCAGCTCAACCCGAACTTGTCCTTGCACCAACTGCACATGCTTTCCTGTCCGCCGTTGCTGACAATTGCGTTCCAGTAACGATCCGTCTCTTCCTGCGTGTCCGTGAACACCTGGAACGAAATCGCCTCGCTGAACTGGAATTGCGGACCGCCGTTCAAACCAAGAAACGATTGGCCCAGCACCGTGAATTCCACCGTCAGCACGTCCCCGGCCTTCCCGCTCGGGTAGTCCGTCGGCGACCTCTGCACCTTGCCAACCTTGCTATCGGGAAAAACAGAAGCGTAGAAATTGGCCGCTTCTTCCGCATTTTTGTCGAACCAAAGGCAGGTCTTGATTTTGCTCATGACACCTCGATGCTATCGCTATTCCCGGCACCGCGGCATGGCCCGCGCCCCAGCGCGAGCCAAAGGCTGGAGGTCCAACCGATTGTCAGTCGAAGCCGATTCCGGGTAGCCTGAAGCTTGGCCATGACAACCCTCGCAGCCGCCCTCTTCCTCGCCCAGATGTTCGACCCCAAGACCCTCAACAAGGCCGTGGACCC
This sequence comes from Acidobacteriota bacterium, assembly GCA_018268875.1. GTDB lineage: Bacteria > Acidobacteriota > Terriglobia > Bryobacterales > Bryobacteraceae > F-183. The sequence continues at coordinate 15,611 of JAFDVT010000384.1, read as the reverse complement.
CTGCGTCGACTTCTACGAACACTCCTGCTCCGTCTGGATGAAGAACAATCCCATCCCTCCCGAACGCAGCAACTGGGGCCGCTTCCACGAGCTCGAAGAACGCAACCTCGCCATTACCAAGTCGATCCTCGAAGACGCCGCCAAGCCGGCCGCCACCCGCGGCGAACTCGATCAAAAAATCGGCGATTACTACTTTGCCTGCATGGACGAAGCCGGCATCGAAAAACGTGGCCTCGCCCCCATCGAACCCGAACTGGCCCGCATCCGCAACGCCCCCAATAAGCAGGCCCTGAGCGCCATCATCACCCACCTCCAGAAGATCGGCGTCGCGCCCTTCTTCTCCGTCGACGCCGGACCCGACATGGAAAACTCCACCGTCATGATCGCCTCCGTCGACCAGGGCGGACTCGGCCTCCCCGAGCGCGACTACTACCTCCGTCAGGACCCCAAGTCCGTCGAGATCCGCAAAAGCTACCTCGCCCACGTCATCCGCGTCTTTGAACTCGCCGGCGATGACACCGCCACCGCCGCCGCCAAAGGCAAAGCCGTTCTGGACATCGAAACCGAACTCGCCAAAGGCTCGCTCGACGTCGTTTCCCAGCGCGATCCCCGCAATCTCCTCCATCCCTATAAGCTCGCCGAACTCATCTCGCTGAACCCCGGCTTTGACTGGACGGCCCATTTCGCGGCCCTCGGCCTCCCCGGCCTTGCGACGATGAACGTCTCTCATCCGCCCTTCTTCCGGCAGGTGGAATCGGTGATCGTCCAACATTCGCTCAACGACCTCAAGGCTTACCTCGCCTGGCACCTCCTCCATGAATCCGCCGGCGTACTGCCTTCGGCCTTCGAGCAAGCCGACTTCGACTTCTACGGCAAGACCCTCACCGGCGCGCAAAAAATGCAGGACCGTTGGAAGCGCTGCGCCAATCGCGTCGACGAGCAACTGAGCGATGCCCTCGGCCAGCGCTGGGTGGCCAAGAACTTCCCGCCGGAAGCCCGTCAGCGCATGCGCCGCATGGTCAAGGCCATCGAAGGCGCCCTCGCCCGCGACATTGACTCCCTTTCCTGGATGTCCGGCGCCACCAAGCAAAAGGCCTTGGACAAGCTCCGCGCCATCTCCGACAAGATCGGCTACCCCGACAAATGGAAGTCGTATGCGGCCGTCGCCATCGCCCGCGACGACACGTTCGGCAACGCCGCCCGGCTCCGCGAATACGAATACCTCCGCGAAATGGCCAAGATCGGCAAGCCCGTCGACAAGTCCGAATGGAGCATGTCGCCGCCCACCGTCAACGCCTACTACGACGCCCAGCGCAACGACATCAACTTCCCCGCCGGCATCCTGCAACCGCCGTTTTTCGACAACAAACTCGACGACGCTGCCAACTTGGGCGCCATCGGCGCGGTCATCGGTCACGAACTCACCCACGGCTTCGACGACCAGGGCCGCAAGTTCGACGGCGCCGGCAACCTCGACGACTGGTGGACCGAAAAGGACGCCGAAGAATTCGAACGCCGCGCCGACTGCTTCATCCAGCAGTATTACGACTACGCCTCGTTACCGGGCGTCAAGCTCAACGGCAAGCTCACCCTCGGCGAGAACGTAGCCGACAACGGCGGACTCCGCCTCGCCTACATGGCCCTCCAAACGCTGATGGGCGCCAGGACGCTAAAAGAGATGAAAGGCGGCTACACGCCGGAACAGCGTTTCTTTTACGCCTACGCGCAGGTTTGGTGCATCCAATACACCGAAGCTTCGGCCCGCATGCGCGCCAACGTCGACCCCCACTCCCCCGGCCGCTACCGCGTCAACGGAGTCGTCGCCAACAGCCCCGAATTCCGCCAGGCCTTCGGCTGCAAGGTCGGCCAACCCATGGTCCGCGAACCCGGTTGCCGCGTCTGGTAGCTCGCACTTCGAACTCGTTTCGCTGCCGTTGGCATACAGATTTTTGAAGATTAATGGGAATCTACTTCACTGGCGCTTGCATTCCAGTCAAAATGGAAACATCGTGGGACGTGTATTCGCCGCCGCCATCCTAGCGCCTTGTGCGCTGCTTTTGATTTCTACCGCCGCTTGTAACCAGCACTCCGCCAAGGGGTCGCAGGATACGGCCGCGCAAAATGGGAACGGTGGCGACACCCCGGGCTTGCCGGTCGAGATCAAACTCTCGCGCGGCGCCGACGATTTTGCACGTTTCCTTGCCGGCCTCCCTGGCAAGGCCGGTTCTCCGTTCGCCAAGCTCGAAGAAGATGCCGCCTGGCAAGCTCACAGCAAGGCTTTTGCAACGGAATGGTCCCGCTTTGACGAAAACCGCGTCCCCGTCCTCCGCGCCTTCCAGAAGAAGGAACTGAACGGCGAACCCAACAACGGCGGAACTTTGTTTTATCCCTTCGGCGGCCCGGACTTCGTCACGGCCAACCTGTTCTTCCCCGAAAATCGCAACTACGTATTTGTAGGACTCGAACCCGCGGGCACCGTCAAGCCGGTGGAAGCTTTCGAAGGCCGGAACCTCGGCACCACGCTTCCGCTGATGCGCGCCACGCTCAACGATTTGCTGCGCCGCAGCTTCTTTATCACCGATTCGATGGCTCGCCAGGTTCGCGGCCAGATCACCGACGGATTGTTGCCGCTGATGCTTGTCCAAATGGTACGCACCGGCCACACCATCCGCGGCCACGCCTACGTGACGATCGACGCCCAAGGGCATTATCAGTTGCGCAAGCTTTCCGATGACACGCCTCGCAACCGCGGCGTGATCGTCGAATACCAGCGCGACGGCAGCGACCAGATCAAGCGCATCGCCTATTTCTCGGCCAACCTGCACAACAGCGGCATGTCGACCAACCCCGAATTCGTCGCCTACCTCGGCAACCTCAAGCCGATGGTGACGTTCTTCAAGTCGGCGTCTTACCTGCCTCACAGCGACGGCTTCTCGCGCATCCGCGAAGAAGTCATGAACAACAGCAACGCCATCGCCCAGGACGATACCGGAATCCCTTTCCGTTTCTTCCAGGCGCGCAGCGATTGGGACGTCACGCTATACGGGAAGTACTCGCAGCCGTACGGTAGCTTCCGTAACCGCAAGAGCCTCACCCAGCAGGACCTCAAAGTGGCGTTCGACCGTGGCGATAAAGTCCGCGACCTCGGCTTCTACATCGGCTACGGCTACGGCCGCGCCCCGTCGAACCTTCTCGTCGCGCGCCGCCGTTCCTAAGCCTAAGCCTCGCCCCCGCGAAGCCGCTAATGCAAGAGTTGCAGGATGGACTGCAGTTCTTTCCGGATGCCGTCCAACTCGGCTTTCGAAGGACCGCCGAATTCCGGAAACAATTCCGCTTGCCCGCGCTGGTGCTGTACCGGTGCGTGCTGTGGTTTCTTCTCTGCCTTGGGAACAGGCGCCGCCTTCGCAACCGCGGTAGGCTTGGGCTTCTGCTCAAACCACTTCCGAGCGCCTTCGATCGTGAACCGCTTGTCGTACAAAAGGCGCTTGATTTCGAGCACCATTTCCACGTCTTTGCGGCGATACAACCGGTGACCGGTCCCCGACTTCTTCGGACCTAGTCCCGGAAATTCGCTCTCCCAAAAGCGCAGGACATACTGTTTGACCCCCGTAAGACGCGCAACCTCGCCGATCCGGAAATACAGCTTATCCGGAATCTCCTCGGCCGCCACCGGTGCAAGCACCGTACTCTCAACGGTTTCTGCCATACAGGTTAGTATTTATTGTAGTGGCAGTTCTCGCAGGAATCCATCCGGTCCGGGAAGCGTTACGCGCCGGACGCACTCTCGAACGCATTCTGATCGCAAAAGGAACCCAAACGTCCAAGTTCCAGGAAATTCTGGATTTGGCCAAGGAACGCAATATTCCTGTGCGAATGGAAGATCGCAACGTCATTGACAAGGCGTGTGGCAAGCTGCCGCACCAAGGCATCGCGGCCTATCATTCGCTCGATCAATACGCGAAATTTGATGACGTCATCGCCGCCAAAGGCTTTGTCATACTGCTCGACGGCGTTGAAGACCCGCACAACCTTGGAGCCATCATTCGCACGGCGCACGCCGCCGGAGTCGCCGGAGTGGTCATCCCGGAACGCCGCGCCGCCGGCCTCACCGACACCGTAGGCAAAGCGTCGGCAGGTGCGCTTGTACACATGCCGGTAGCCAAGGTCACCAACATGACTCGCGCGATTGAAACACTCAAGAAGGCAGGCTATTGGGTCTACGGCCTCGACGAGCGGGGTGACAAGAGGTACGACGAAGTGGAACTCACCAAGCCCATCGCGCTAGTGGTAGGAGGAGAAGGCCACGGCCTCCACGACCTCGTCCGCAAGCAGTGCGACTTCCTCATCAGCATCCCCATGGCAGGCGCGATTTCCTCGCTGAACGTGTCGGTGGCAACAGGCATAGCTCTCTTCGAATTCCGCCGCCGCGGAGGCATCTAAAAGTCCACCCTGAACCGCCCCGGGATTGCCGGAGGCAGGTTGGTTTGGGCGTGGCTGATCAGGCTGTCCCCAGTTTCCCCCCTCGCTTTCCCCCCGCTCAGTGGAGAACGCTGGTCAGTTTCCAGGACTCCGCGCTTTCCGAGGTCCGCTTCGATTCTCGATGTGGATTCGTGTGACCGGTTGGGTAGAAACACTGATTATGTCTGCTTGTATCGGCTTCCCGTCGCGGATCAGTGTGGCCGTGTATTCTCCTGGCAACATCGCCGCAACATACACTCTATGGGTGGCGTCCAGCGGACGAGCAACGGCAAAGTTATCTTCGAAACGGACCAGTTGAACCCATTGTTTCGCTATTGAAGGACTCAAGTTCCTATATTGGAGGTCGATCGCAACCAATGGCGGAGATCTGTCTATCACGCCTTCTACTCCATCCGTACCGACTAGAACATTAGAAGGCGCGTTTATAGCAAGCCAGGTTCCTTCTTTTCCCACGACTAAGTTGCCTCTCAGTGTGGTCAGACGCGGCCGTTTTACACCCGCCCTAACAAGTGAATAATCATAGGCGCCGGGAGGGACACAGCCCGTTAAGTGTTGATCAAAGGCTTTCTCGTAAGACTGTCCGCTGGACACAGATCTAAACTCTCCCACCGCATAGGTGCCACGTTGGCCACGAGTCGACCATACGTAAAATTCTACCTTCGCCATCCCCTTGCCTAACTCACAAGTCCCAGTTGCGATCGCTTGTTCGCCCAGCCAGACCAGAATACAAACAAGCGCTGCAGCGCGAGAGGAATATATCATTGTGCGCAGACCGCCTGAAACGCTACCGATATGGGTCTGGTGTTTTGGGAGCTTGCATCCGAGCTGAGCAGGCCAGAAAATCTACTGTTCCTGATCGACGCGATTATGTCATCATCCGTGAAGGCGAGATTTCTATGAAGCGATTCATGGAAGATTGTTCCCTGAAATACGTCGGCCGCTGGGTGCACGTAATCAATACCTGGACGTGGGTAGACGAAGTTCCCGCGGACGTAGGCATTTGTTGAATAGTCGTGAATGAATTCAGACTGAATGTCCGACGATGCCCAGAGAGCATTGAGAATCAGGCTTGCTGTAGCCGACTCTACCAGATGAGAGTACCCCAAATAGCTACGACTAATCGTACCGCCAGAGCCAAGCTGACCGATCGTGTCAAGGAAGTCCATACAATCCGATTCACCACTTTTGTGTCAGACCGATCTGACACAAAAGCGCAACGCCCATGTGCTAGAGAGGCTACGGGAATCCTCTAACTACTCCGCCGTCGACCGCAGCATCCACGCGACCTTCAGGTGATGCTCCAGCAACCCCGTGAGGAAGTCCGCGACATCGGCCGCCTCGTATCGCTTGTCCGCCGTCTCAATATCCTCGCGAAGACTGCGAATGATCGCCTCGTGATCGTACACCAGAGTCTTCACCATCAACTCGGAGTTCACCCGGTCATCGGACTCCTCGAGCAGCCGCGTCTTCTCGAGCATCTTGGCCATGCTCCCCGGCGCCGGAAGACCAAACGCGCGAAGGAACTCCGCGATCTCGTCCATCTTCCCGTCCAGATCGTCGTACTGCTCCCCAAACATCCGGTGCAAATGCGGAAAATGCGGACCTTCGACGTTCCAGTGGTAATTCCGGGTCTTGAACGCAAGCACCGCCTCATCGGCAAGGATCTTGCGAAGCAACTCCGCGACACCGGAGCGCTGATCGTCGGAAAGGCCAACATTAGGTCTCATGGTTCCTACCATGCTAAACGAAAAAGCGCGAGGTGTTGGATCACCTCGCGCCGTTTTCGATGACAGATAAATTTCGAGTCTAGAACAGATACAACGGCGTACCGGCCGCCGGAGCATCCGCGACCTCTTCCCCGTCCGCGCCCACCAACTGCAGCGCCTGCTGAGGACGGCAGAAGATCCCGTTATCCCCGAGGTAAATCTCCAACTCCGAAGGCCGCGGCAGCGAACCTTGAATCAGAGCCTCGCTCAGCGGATCCTCGATGTACTTCTGCAACGCCCGCCGCAGCGGACGCGCGCCGTAACTCCGGTCGCCCAGCGTCTTCTCGATGATGTACTTCGAAGCTTCCGGCGTCAGCTTGATCGAAATCTGCTTGGCCACCAGATTCGTATTGATCTGGCCCACCAGCAGGTCGACAATCTGCAGCAAATCGTCATCGGTGAGCGAGGTGAACAGAATGATCTCGTCCAAGCGGTTCAGGAACTCGGGATTGAACGCCCGCTTCACTTCGCCCATCACCTGATCTTCGATCTTCGGCGGAATGCCGGTCATCGGTGTCGCAAACCCGATCGACGCCTTCTTATCGAGGAAGCGAGCTCCCAGGTTCGACGTCATGATGATGATCGTGTTCTTGAAGTCGACCGTATTGCCGAGCCCGTCCGTCAACTGCCCGTCTTCAAACACCTGCAGCAGCAAGTTGTAGACGTCCGGATGCGCCTTCTCGATTTCGTCCAGAAGGATGATCGAATACGGCGCGCGCTTCACGCGTTCCGTAAGCTGCCCGCCTTCTTCGTAACCCACATAGCCGGGAGGCGAACCGATCAGCTTCGACACCGAGTGCTTTTCCATGAACTCGGACATATCGAAGCGGATGAGACTCTTCTCGCTGCCGAACAGGAACTCCGCCAGCGCCCGCGCGACTTCGGTTTTACCAACGCCCGTCGGACCCAGGAACAGGAACGAACCCGAAGGCCGCTTGGGCGACTTCAGCCCCGCTCGTGAACGCCGGATCGCGCGAGCCAGCGCGGAGATCGCCTTCTCCTGGCTCACCACGCGCTTGTGCAGCTCTTCCTCAATCCGGATGAGCTTGGTGACTTCTTCCTCGCGGATCGCCGTCATCGGCACACCAGTCCACCGCGCGACGACGTCTTCAATATCGTCCTTGGTGACAATGCCCGTCGACGTATCGTCCAGGTGGTACTTCTCGCGCAGATGCCGCAGGTTCTCGCGTTCCTTGCGTTCCTCGTCCGAATAGAACCGCGCCTTTTCGAACTCGTGATTCGCAATCGCGTTGTCCATGCGATGCACGACAAACTTGATGCGCTTCTGGATCTCCGAAACCTCGCTCGGCAACGTCGTCTGCCGAAGCTTGACGCGCGCGCCCGCTTCGTCGATCAGATCGATCGCTTTATCCGGCAGGAACCGGTCCGGAATGAACCGCGACGACGCATACACCGAAGCTTCAATCGCATCGTCGTGATAGTTCACCGCGTGGAACTTCTCGTACCGTTCCTTGATGCCCATCAGGATGCGGATGGCATCGGGTTCGGACGGCGGCGGAACCTTCACCGCCTGAAAACGCCGCTCCAAGGACCGGTCCTTCTCGATGCTCTTGCGATACTCGCCCGGCGTCGTGGCGCCGATGCACTGGATCTCGCCGCGCGACAGCGCCGGCTTCAAAATGTTGGCCGCGTCCAGCGAACCTTCCGCCGAACCCGCGCCCACCAGCGTATGCAGCTCATCGATGAAGATGATGGCGTTCTGATGCTCCATCAACTCCTTCATGATCGTCTTCAGCCGCTCTTCGAACTGCCCGCGATACTTCGTACCCGCGACAATCAGCGACAGGTCCAACGCCAGAATGCGCTTGTCCGCCAAAAAGCTGGGCACGTCGCCATCGGCGATCTTCTGCGCCAACCCTTCGACAATCGCCGTCTTACCCACGCCAGGCTCGCCGATCAGAACCGGATTGTTCTTGGTGCGCCGGCAAAGGATCTGCACCACGCGTTCCACTTCGTAATCGCGCCCGATCAGCGGATCGAGGGACCCGTCGGCCGCGGCCTGCGTCAGGTCGCGCGAAAACTCCGCCAGCAGCGAGCTTTCCTTCGGCCGGTTGGTCGACATCTTCTCGCTCGACTGGCGCGCAATTTCCTCGCGCACCTGCGACAAACGCAACCCGCGCTCATTCAGAATCTCGGCCGCAAACGACTTCTCTTCGCGCAGCAACCCAAGCAGCAGATGCTCGGTGCCGATGTGCTTATGGCTAAGACGTTCGGCCTCTTCCGCGCCATACGCAAGAACCCGCTTGCACTCGTGGCTCAACGGCAGGTCGACCGATGTCGATACCTTCTCCCGCAGCGTGGTGTGCGATTCGATCTGCTTGCGAATGGAATCGATCGCCGCGTGCGACCGCAAAAATCGGTTCGCCAGCGTCTTGTCTTCCCGCAATAAACCAAGCAACAAGTGCTCGGTCTCGATATGCGGGCTGCCGAACTGGCTCGCCTCATACCGCGCGAAGAATATGACCCGGCGCGCCTTTTCGGTATAGCGTTCAAACATGAGTGCCGTCTCCTTCACTCATCGGCGGATTCGAGGAGAAATCCTGCCGCTGTTGCTGGAAAATCTGGGCTCCGGCCACGCCTTTTTCCAGGTGGATCACCCGGTCGGCGCGCGCCGCGAACTGAGGATTGTGTGTAATGTATAAAAAACTCAGGTTCCGGCTGCGCTGCAAATCCTCAAGCAGCGACATCACCATCTCACCTGTCTTCGCATCGAGGTTGCCCGTCGGCTCATCGGCCAGCAACAATTTCGGACTCCCCGCCAGCGCCCTCGCCAGCGACACCCGTTGCTGTTCTCCACCCGACAATTCGCCCGCGCGGTGCGTTTCCCGGTTCGCCAGGCCCACTTCGCCCAGCGCCACACGCGCCTTCCGCGCCGCTTCCTCCCGCGCTACGCCGCGGATCAGCAATGGCATCATGACATTCTCAAGCGCCGTAAAATCCGGCAACAGCGAATGGTTCTGCCACACAAAACCTACTGATTTGTTACGGTAATCGGCGAGCTTCGGATCCGCGAGCGCCGTGATCTCTTCGCCATCGAAAAAAATTCGCCCATCGCTTGGCCGGTCTAATCCGCCCAAAAGATAGAGAATAGTGGACTTCCCTGCTCCGGATTCGCCAGTCACGGCGATCCGCTCGCCGGCGTCGATCGCAAGATCGAGACCTTCGAGAACCACAAGTTCGCCCTTTCCTGTTTGATATCGCTTGGCGAGACCTTCCACCCGAAGCATCTGCTACTAACGTAGCATGCGGGCATCCCCGGCGAAGTACTAGCCGTTCCGCTAGGATTCGCGTTATCAAAGCCACATTTCCTTCCTCCACGATCCCCGAAAATGCCCCTTGAATTTTCCACGCATTTATGATGAAGTCTCCCATTGTCACTTCTGACACTGGAGCGTGCATCGTGAAAAAATTCGCCTTCCGTCTGGCCCTGTCCGCAACTCTTTTCTATTCCGCACTTTTCGCACAAATCGGCTCGTCTACCATGACCGGCAGAACCGTCGATTCCTCGGGCGCTGTCGTACCCGATGCCAAAGTCACGGCGATTCATAAAGAGACCAACTTTACCTTCAATGCCACCACCAATTCGGAAGGTATTTACCGAATTGCATCCCTGAACCCCGGCCTGTACCGCGTCACCGTCGAAGCCAACGGCTTCAAGAAACTCGTGCAGGACAACGTCGAGGTGCGCTCCAGCGACACGCTCGGCCTCGACTACACCCTGCAGGTCGGCAGCGTCGCCGAAAGCATCGAAGTACAATCCGCCGTCGCCGCCCTCGACACCGAAACCTCCGCCACCGGCGCCACCATGACCGGCAGCGTCCTCTACGACATGCCGCTCTACCAGCGCTACGTCAACTCCACGCTCAGCCTTGTCCCCGGCATGAGTTCCGGCGGCTTCGCCTACGGCGGCAGCCTCGGCGCCTACCACCTCGCCGGGCAGCGCAGCGGCGCCATCGGTATCTTCGAAGACGGCGTCAACGGCAACGATCAGATGGGCGGCACCGAAGCCGTGAAGCCCCTGCAGAATTCCGTGGCCGAAGTTCGCGTTATCTCGACTCTTCCGCCCGCCGAGTACGGCCACTCCGCCGGCGGCGTCATCAGCGTCGTCAAAAAGTCCGGCACCAACGAATTTCACGGCATGGGCTCCTGGTACGGCCGAACCCGCCGCATGCAGCACCGTCTGTACTTCGATCGCTTCCGTTCCTCGCAACCGCAAATCGGCTTCCCCAACGGCACCGGCAACTTCTTCATGCAGCCCGATGCCAACTTCTCCGGCCCCATCCGCATCCCCAAAATCTACGACGGCCGCAACAAGACCTTCTTCTTTTTCGGCTTCCAGCGCCTGCATGAAAAGAAGTCGGCGCAAGTCTTCACTGCCGTCCCCACCGACGCGATGAAGCAGGGCGACTTCAACTTCCCCGGCGTTTCCAACTCCAACCTCATCTACGACCCCGCCACCACGCGCCGCCTCGCCGACGGCACCTGGGTTCGCGATCCCTTCCCCGGCAACCGCGTCCCCGTCGACCGCTTCGACCCGGTGGCCCGCAAAGTACTCGGCTTCAGCCCCTGGGTGACGCCGAACTACGCCGGCAGCTTCAACTCCCTCGGACCCGTCGGCAATGTCCTCGCCAACGAGCCGTCGCTCGTCTTCAACAACGACTACAACCTGCGCCTCGACCATCAGTTCTCGTCCGCCTTCAAGCTGTACGGCTCCTATACGCAGAACGACACCTCCGGCTTTGGCCGCCCGGTCCAGTTCACCAACCCGGACTTCGATCACCTGCAAGGCAACTACACGCCGTTCACAGGCCGCAATGCCTCCACCGGCTACACCTGGATCCTGTCGCCGTCCATCGTCAACGATTCCCGCGCCGGCTATTACCGCCGCCGCAACGACACCATCGTTCCCAGCTACGGCGAAAACTGGGCCCAGCAACTGGGCATCCCCAACGGCGACCAGGCCGTCATGCCCGCCCTCGGCGTCGTTGGCGCGAGCCGCGACTCCGCCGACTCGCTCTACGGCATCACCGGTGCCACGCCCGGAAAGGCCGTCAACGAGACCTTCTCCTTCCGCACCGACACCACCTGGATTCGCGGCAGCCACGCCTTCAAATTCGGCTACGAAATCCTGAAGTTCCGCCTCAACTCCGCCAACTATGCGCGTCCCGCCCAGTATTACTTCGACGGCGTCACCGCGGGCGTACAATCGAACGGCGCGCTGGTTCCGAACACCGGCAATACCTTTGCAGGCTTCCTCACCGGCTACGTCCGCCAGGGCGTTTTCACGCAGGAAATCACCTCCTGGCTCCCCCGTTCCGACATCCAGAGCTTCTACTTCCAGGACGACTGGAAGATCACGCCGCGCCTCACCGCCAACATCGGCGTGCGTTACTCGAATGAGTCGCCGTTCAACACCAAGTACGGCCTGATGTCGAACTTCGACCCCACCGCCGTCGACGACCTCACCGGACGCACGGGCGCGATCATCCACCCCAGTTCCGGCCTGTCCCGCCGCGACAATAACAATTTCAATCCCCGCATCGGCCTCGCCTGGCATCCGCTCGAACGCGTCGTGCTCCGCGGCGGCGTCGGCATGTTCACCGTCGACGTCAAGTTCCCCCAGCAACGCGGCCAGTACGACGAATACATCGCCACCGCCAACCAGCAGGCCGCCCCCGGCGACCCCACGCCCGTCTACCGCATCTCGCAAGGACCCAACCCCGTCCGTTTCAACGTCCGCTCCAACGGCAGTTCGCCCTTCGTCGGCACCAACTACGGCAGCCGCAGCGTCGAGTTCTGGGATCCCGCCCTTCGCAATCCCTACTCGATGAACTGGAACGCCGGCGTCCAGTACGAATTCCGCCGCAACTACATCCTCGACGTGTCCTACCAGGGCTCCTCCGGCGTGGGACTCCTCGAACGCTGGCAGTACAACACGTTCCCCATTGACTACGCCGCCAACGACCCTGTCCTGCGCAACGCCGTCTTCGCCGCCCCGCAGAACTACCGTCCGTTTACCCAATTCGGCGACGTTCGCATGCGTTCGAACTTCGGCCATTCCACTTACCATTCGGGAACCGTGAAGCTCGAAAAGCGCATGAGCCAGGGCATGTTCTTCTCGACGTTCTATACGTGGTCCAAAGCCATCAACTCGCAGGACAACGACAACGACGGCACGGGCGTCGCACCCATCCAGAACCGTGGTCTCGAAAAAGCGGTCGCCGGTTACAACCGTCCCCACCGCCTGGTCGGAACCATCAACTACGAACTGCCCTTCGGAAGCGGCAAACGCTGGGCACAAAGCGGCCTCAAACGCTGGATCCTCGGAGGACTCGAAATGAGCTGGATTCAGACCTACGAATCGGGCAACCCGCTAACCTTCAGCTTTGACGGAAGCCCCTACAACTACTACCCGACGTTCGCCGGCAACCGCCGTCCGAACCAGATCGGCGAAATTTCCATCCGCGACAACTGGAAGGACCTGGGCGGCGACCGTTTCAACGTCCAGAACATCAACTCGGTCTACAGCGGAGGAAACAACGGACTCGACGCCTTCGCCTACCCCGCGGCCTTCGCCGTAGGAACCATGGGCCGCAACGCCATCACCGGTCTCCCGCTGCTGTGGAGCACGGTTTCGGCACAGAAAAACTTCCGGTGGAAAGAGCGTTACAACGCCCAGATCCGCTGGGATTTCCAGAATGCGCTGAAGACGTACAACTTCAATCCGCCAACAACGACAGTGGATTTCCGCAACCCAAGGACGTTCGGCAAGGTGTCCAGCGACCCCAGAACGGCGTCGTTCGGAGGCCAACCGCTGATGAACCTGACGCTAATGGTGCAGTTCTAAAAACAAAGGCCGGCGCGCCGCCGTCAACCCACGACGCGCGCGCCGGCCACTCAACGAAAATTGTCGATCAACATCAGATCGTTCGCCCGCTGATCCGTCCGCACCACGAGCAAGCTCCGCCCGTCCGGCGACATCTCCAGAAAGCCCGCCAACATCACTTCCAACGCGATGTTGAGCGTCCTCACCTTCCCCGTCGCGAACTCAAAAAAGCGTACAGGGCTCGTTTGCCCGCCCTCGTCGCGCGACACGAAGTAAATCCCATTCGCCAGCACGTTCCAGGACCTTCCGATCCGCTGAAACGCCTCCGTTCCCGGCACCGGCACTTCCGGCCCGCTGCCATCCGCGCCCACCTGCCGCAGGCTGGGCGACGGTCCCGCCGTACGGTAATAAAGCGTTCGCCCATCACTGGACAAATGCGCGTCTTCCGCACCTCCGTGCGTGATCTGCGCCGACTCCTTCCCGTCCGGCCGAATTCTCCAGATCTGCCTCGTTCCCGTCAGCGCCGAAGTGAAGTAGATCCAAGCGCCGTCGGGCGACCAGAAGGGCTTCCGTTCCTCGGCAGCCGTAGTCAGCCGTCTCGGCGCCGTCGCTCCGGACGCATCCATCACCCAGATGCTGGCATGCTGCCCCACGACGTCGAAAGCGATCTGCTTCCCATCCGGCGACCAACTCGGCGACCCTGCAAATTCGTTCAGATGGGTCAGTTGCGCTTGTCCCGAACCATCCGGGCGCGAGGTCCACAGCTCCGACTGTCCCGTCCGGTTGGATACGAACACCAGGCGCGAACCGTCGGGCGATGTGCTGGGACTATGATCCTCGCGCGACGACCCGACGATCTTGCCGGCCTCGCGAAAATTCCCGTCCGCCCCCGCTTCGTAGCGATAAATGTTGGAATCGATCCAGCTTTCCGTGTACGCCAGCTGGTTGCCCCGTTTTGCGATGCTCGGGTTGCCCGCAAATTGCAACAATCCGGCGAGCGGCGCCGCTGGCTTGCCGCCCGAAATCGCAACCCGCCATAGGCCCGCGCCCCCGAACTGGCGCGCCATCGAGTACACGATCTCGCGGCTATCCGCCGTCCAGGCCAGCGCTCCCTGCTTTCTCCTGCCGTCGAACGTCAATTGCTTGGGCGCCGCGCTTCCGTCGGCCGGAACGACGTACACATCCAGACCTTCGCCATTGCGCAGGAACCCGACCCATTTCCCGTCCGGCGAACACGACGGGTAGCCATCGCCCATTCCCGCCGGCGCGCTCGTCAGCGAACGTTGTTCGCCCGTCGCAATCGTGAGCAAGGTCAACCCGCCCGGTTCCTTCGGCGACGACGATCTGGACACCACCAGCGATTTTCCATCCGGCCACCAAGCCACTCCGGGACCACCTCTCCACACCGGCCGTTCCGCGCCTCCCCCCACCGGCACCAGAAGCGTTTCCGTCTCCCGCAGCGAGGCCCTGCGGTTGAACGCGATGGTGCTTTCATCGGGGGACCATGCCGGCGACAAATCGTCCACTTTGGAGTTGGTAACCGGCCGTGCTTCGGTCGCCTCGGTCCCCATGACATAGATGCTGCGAGGCGCGCCTTCCACGCCCCCGTTCCACGCAAACACCACCGCCGATCCATCGGGAGAAAAGCTCGCAAAATCCTTCGCGCCCGGAAAGCTGGTAAGCGGCTTCAGGCGAAACGGAACTTCCTCCGGCGCTGCTGCTGGACCCTTCGAAAAGGCCCACCAGCCCACCAACCCTGCCAACACCGCCGCCGCAGTACCGGCCATCAGGAGCGTACGCGTGGAAAACGCGCGGCGATGGCTATCGGCGGCCGGCAAAGCCGCTGCTATTTCTTTAGCACTAGGACGCCGCCTCGGATCCTTGTCCAGCATCCGCAGAACCAGTGCGCCGAACCATGCCGGAACCTCCGCGGACACTTCGCAAGGATTTCGCGGCGCCTCGTTCGCGATCGCGCGCGCCGTATCCAGGTGCGAATCCCGCCGGAACGGATGCGATCCCGTCGCCAACTCATACAGCACGATCCCCAGCGCGAACACGTCGCTCGCCGCGCTCGCCTGCGTCTTGTCGAACTGCTCCGGCGACATATACCGCGGACTCCCGCCCACGCTCTTCGAATCCGTGGGACCCGAAATCCCGAAGTCCAGCACCTTGACGATACCGTCCTCGCGAACCATGACGTTTTCCGGCTTGATGTCCTGGTGTACGATCCGGCGTTCGTGCGCGGCCGCCAGCGCTTGCGCCATCTGCGAGCCCCAGCGCCGCACCCGTTCGAGCGGTTGCGCCTCGCCGCAGTACTCGCGCAAGGAAGTGCCCTCCACAAGTTCCATGGCAATCGCCACTTCGGACCCCGTGCGGATCACTTCATGAACCGTAATGATGTTGGGATGATTGAGGCCCGACGCGGACTTGGCCTCGCGAATCAGCACGTCCTGATCCGCGCTCCGCGGCAGGAACTTCAGAGCCACCATGCGGTCCAGCTCCAGGTCGCGCGCGGCATA
>JAFDVT010000383.1 GCA_018268875.1 Acidobacteriota bacterium | reverse complement strand
GCGGGCGCGGCTGTGCTCAACGCCGAACTGATGAAGGTGGAAGGACTGCTCGACTAAATCATGATCGTCATGAAGTTCGGCGGCACGTCGGTTGAGTCCGCGGCCGCCATCGCACGCGTCGCCGGCATCGTCCAGGCTCGCGCCGAACGTCATCCGGTGGTGGTGGTCTCGGCCATGGGCAAGACCACCAACCGCCTTCTCGAAATCGCGCACACGGCCGTCGCCGGCGACCGTGAAAAGGCTCTCAGCCTGCTTGAGGATCTGCGCCAGTTTCATCACAAGGAATCGTCGCTTGCCGCGGCCATCGACGAACATTTCGCGGAACTCGCGGAACTCGTAAAGGGCCTCGTCGTGATGGGCGAGTTTACGCCTCGCGCGACCGACGCCATTTCGGCCTATGGCGAACGTCTCAGCAGCCTCATCGTGACCGAGGAGTTCCGCAAGCAGGGCATCGACGCCGTGCACGTGGACTCGCGCAAGGTCGTCGTCACCGACAACCGCCACACACAGGCCGCGCCGAACTTTGCCGAGACTTACAAGAGGCTCGAAGGCGTCGTGCCGCCGCTTGCCGCCAAGCACGTCGTCGTCATGGGAGGCTTCATCGCCTCCACCTTTGACGGCATCACGTCCACGCTCGGCCGCGGTGGTTCGGACTTTACTGCATCGATTGTCGGTGCTGGCATCGGCGCGGACGAAATTCAGATCTGGACCGACGTCGACGGCATGCTCACGTGCGATCCTCGCATCGTCGAAGGCGGCCACCGCATCCGCGTCTGTTCGTTCGCCGAAGCCGCGGAACTGGCCTATTTCGGGGCCAAAGTGCTGCATCCAGCCACCGTCGTACCGGCCATTGAAAAGAACATCCCGGTGCGTATTCTCAACTCGCGCCGTCCGGAAGTGGAAGGTACGCTCATCGTCGCCGAAGCCGTCAACGGCGGCGTGAACCCCGTCAAGTCCATCGCCTGCAAGCAGAACATCACCGCCGTCAGCATCACGTCGACGCGCATGCTGATGGCCCACGGCTTCCTGCGCCGGATCTTCGAAGTGTTCGACCGTCACGAAACCGCCGTGGACATGGTGACGACGTCGGAGGTGAACGTCTCGCTCACCATCGACAACACGCGCCACCTGGCCAGCATTCAAACCGAACTCGCGCAGTTTTCCGAGGTTTCGATTGAAGAGAACCAGGCCATCGTCAGCCTCGTCGGCGACAACATCCGTCACACGCCAGGCATTGCGGCGCGCGTCTTTGGCGCCATGAACGGCATCAACATCCGCATGATCTCGCAAGGCGCCTCGCGTCTGAACATCAGCTTTGTCGTCGATGGCGCGGACCTCACCCGCAGCGTCGCTTCCCTGCACACCGAATTCTTCAGTACCCTGGACCCGGCGGTGTTCGACTAGGCGTATGAAACTCGCAATCGTAGGCTACGGCAAAATGGGACGCATGGTGGAATCGCTGGCTCCCGAATACGGCTTTACCATCCATGCCAGAATTGACGCCAACGACCCCATGGAAGCCGCGCAAGGCGCCGACGCGGCCATCGAGTTTTCGATGCCCGATGCCGCGGCCGCCAATCTCAAAAAGCTCGCGGCGTTGAAGGTCAACACCGTTTGCGGCACCACAGGCTGGTTCGGCCAACTTGACGACGTTCGCCACGCGTTTGAAAACGCCAACGCCGCGCTGGTGTACAGCCCTAACTTCTCGGTCGGCGTCAACATCTTTTTCAAGCTCCTCGAAGACGCCGCAAAGATGCTCGAACAGCAGCCGGAATACGGCGCCTGGGCTTGGGAAATTCATCACGACGCCAAGAAAGACGCACCTTCCGGAACTCTCATCAAGGCCGTCGAAGCGCTCAGGGCCGGCGGCTACACCCGTAACATCGACGTGTCGTCGAACCGCGCGGGCAAGGTCCCGGGTACGCATGAAATCGGGTTCGACTCCGCCGCCGACACCATCACGTTACGCCACACCGCGCGTAGCCGCGAAGGCTTTGCGCGAGGCGCCCTGCAAGCCGCCAAGTGGATCGTAGGCAAGCGGGGAGTACACGAGTTCGCCAATATTCTGTTCCAACAAGGAGACAAGTAAATGTTTCAAGGCTGCGGTACCGCGATCATCACGCCGTTTCAGGCGGACCAGTCGCTCGATGAAGCCGCTCTGCGGGCAACCGTAAAGCGCCAGATCGACGCGGGCATCGACTTTCTTGTCCCCTGCGGCACTACTGGCGAAAGCCCCACGCTCACTCGCAAGGAACATCTGCGCGTGGTCGAAATCACGCTCGAAGAGGCCAAGGGCAAGGTTCCGGTGGTTGCCGGAGCGGGCGGCTACAACACGGCCGAAGTGATCGAACTTTCGAAGCAAGTGGAAGAACTCGGCGCCGACGGCCTGCTTTCGGTGACGCCTTATTACAACAAGCCCACGCAGGAAGGCTTGTTCCAGCACTACACCGCGGTTGCCAAGTCGACCAAGCTTCCCATCATCGTCTACAGCGTGCAGGGCCGCACCGGCGTCAACGTCGAACCCGCTACGCTCAAGCGCCTCGCCGCGATCGACAACATTGTCGCGGTGAAGGAAGCCTCCGGCAACATCAATCAGATCGGCGCGGTGATTAACCAACTGCCGCCGTCGTTCCATGTGCTGTCGGGCGACGACTCGATGACGATCCCGCTGCTCGCGCTCGGCGGCAAAGGTCTCATCAGCGTCGCGTCCAACGAAATCCCGGCGGAGATGACGGAACTCGTCCGCCGTGGCCTGCAAGGGGACTTCGCCGGAGCCCGTGTTCTCCACCACAAGTACCTCGCGTTGATGGATGTCAACTTCGTCGAATCGAACCCCATTCCGGTGAAAGCGGCCATGGCGATGATGGGCCTCTGCCAACCCGTGTGGCGCCTGCCTCTTGTGCCGCCATCGGAAGCCGCCAAAGCGAAGGTGGAAGCGGTGTTGAGCTCTCTGGGACTTTTAGCCAAGGCGGCCGCCGTCACGCGTTAAACCCAGGGTATATCCTGAAGGGATGTTCACAATTCAGACACGAGCCCGTCGCGCTTTTGCCGCCGCGGGCTTTTTCTTTTTGTTTCTTTCGGCGGCCAACGGACAGCCGGGCGTCGCGCAGACGTTTTCCCTCTCGGCCCCAATGACAGTCGTTCGAAATGCCGCTACGAACGAATATTCTTTCTCTTTTCTTGGCCGTATCAACATTAGCGGGCTGCCCCGCCATACGAATTTCCAAGCCGCGGGAAAGTTGACGGTGGGCCCGGGCTCGGGACCGAACGACATTGTCACCGCCTACGGATTGATTTCTTCCGGGACTGACTCCGTGATTGCCTTCAAAATGGACGTTGCCAGTGGATACATCGCAACATCGCTCGGCGCACCGACGCGTGACAACATTTACATACAGTTTCTGAACGGTAGCAATGGCGTGCTTTCGGGCCAGTTCGCGAAATTTTCCGTGAATTCCGCGAATGTCACCGTGCTCGACGTATCGGGCAGTGCCACCATATACAATCCGGGTTCTTTCACCGGCGCCGCGCCCATCCTTCTGGGAAGCGTTCCGCATGTGGCCGTTGGCGGAGGTTGGAAAACCACGTTCTATCTCACCCAATACGTCAGCGTGACGCCCGCGGACGTGGAGGTGCGCCTGTATTCGGACGACGGTTCGCCGATGTCGGTTGCGTGGACCGCGCCAGATGGCGCCACCAGAAGGTCCGTCTGGAGTGGAAGCGTGTACGGCCCTGGTGTCGTCGCCATCGTGGCGGCCGCGGCGGAACCAACAGAGACGCTGCGCACCGGATCGGCGCACATTTGGACCACGGGCATTGTGGAAGGTTACGCCGTCTATCGGTACATGCCCACGGGCCAGGAATCCGTCGTCCCGCTGCAGCGCGCCTCGCAGGCGCAGTATTCCGTTCCCTACGACAACACCGATGGGACATCCACAGGGGTGGCGATCACCAACATCTCGGGCTCGGTTGCCAATGTCCAGATATCGGTCGCGGGCGACCCCGGCGTGTACTACAACGCTATCCCCGTAGACATTCCCAAGAACGGCCATTTGTCCTTCGTGGTCTCCGAGCGTTTCCCGCAAACCGCCGGACAGCGAGGCACCATCACGTTCAGCAGTTCCACTTGGTCGTTGGGGAGTATCAATGTCACGGGGATTCGCGCCGCCGCCTCGGGAGCCTTTACTTCGCTGCCGGTTATTTCCCGCTGACCTGTACTGAAACACCCCAAGTAGGCAGCGCATTTCCATATGCGGTCGTCCGCTAACGTGGGGGAATGAAGAACTATAAGATCGGAGCCCGCCACCTTGCCGTTGCGGGCTTGATACTTTTAGCGCCGGTTTTTGCCCAGCAGGGCACGAGCCGGACAATTAACATCAATGCAAACGCCCTTGCCGCGCAAACCGGTTCGAGCTACACTTTTTCGCTCTCCGGGACTGCCACGCTTTCCGGTATCAACGGCAATGGAACGTTCCTCGCGTCCGGTTCGCTTGCGTCCTTAACTGGCGTCACCGCCAATGATCCTGTCACCTCGTTTGCCAGCATCGCGTATCCCAATGGCGACACGCTGCTGGCGCGCATCGCCGTTCCCGCCGGCTATGTCGTTCCTACCCTCGGCCAGCCTGCCACCAACACCGCGACCATGACGATCATCGGCGGCACCGGCGCCTTTGCCGGAGCGAACGGCGCGTTCACCAGCTTGCCGCTTTCCGTCTCGATTACAGGACCGAATACCGCCACCATTTCGACGCAAGGCACCGCTACCATTGCCACGCCGTCGCTTCGCAACCAGGGGACCTTGAGCTTTGCCGGCTCCATGGGCCACATCGCCAGCGGCGGCGATTGGAAGACCACGATCACCGCCGTCAATAGCGGCACCACGGCCGCTCAGGTGGAACTCCGCTTTTTCGATGACGCTGGCAATCCGTTGTCGCTTCCGGTGACATACCCGCAAGGCGGCATGCAGCCCGGCAACTCGTCGACGGTGATGCAGACGCTTGCCGCCGGCAGCTACCTGGTTCTGGAAACGCAGTCCACCAGCACTACCGCGCTCACCGGTTCGGCCCAGTTGTGGACCGATGGACAGGTCAGCGCGTATGTCATCTTCACCTACGTGCCGACAGGGCAGGAAGCCGCTGTGCCTTCGCTCACCAGTTCGGCATCGGCGTACGCGGTGCCCTTTGACAACACGGGCGGACTGAACAACGGCGTCGCGATCGCCAACGTCACCGGCACCGCGGTGAACGTTCCGATCTCGATCAAGGACGATGCGGGCGCCACGCTCGTCAACGCGACCATCACGTTGGCGCCATACGGCCATTCGTCCTTCGTGATCACCGATCGTTACCCGCTCGCCGCCGGCAAGCGCGGCGTGATCGAGTTCACGACACCGCAGGGAGGCCAAATCAGCCCCATCGGCATCCGCGCGTCGGCCGGTGGAGCTTACACCACGATCCCGGCCATTCCGCTCATGCGTTAACAACCACACCGCGGACAGGCCCGCTGTTGCCACCACCAATGGCGGGCCGCCGCATTCTACAATCGAGACATGATCGCGTCTGCTTTTACCTCGATCGCCGTGGCCGTAGCCCTTCCGTTCCTGCTGGCCGGCAAGCAGTTCCAAGCCGCGGAGGAAAAGGCCCGCGAGCGCCGCATGAGGGAACATCGCCTCAACGCCCGGCTTGTCAGCATGAATCTTTAAGCTCACTGATTCGCTGCGCGAGCAACTGCTTTTCACGAACGTTTTGCGTCAACTCCATCGCCTGCTCGATCGCGTGGCGAGCTTCGCCCAACCGTCCGGCCTTCCACAACAGATCGCCACGAACGCTGTGGTACAGATGATTCGCTGCCAGCGCTTCTGCGATCCCGTCCAGCGCCGCTAGGCCTTCGACAGGACCTCGCGCCATCCCCACCGCCACTGCCCGATTCAACTCCACTACGGGCGATGGAGCGACTTGCAACAACCTGTCGTACCCCTCGACGATCCGTTCCCAGTCCGTTTCGGCGACCGTAGCCGCGCGCATGTGACAGGCGGCAATCGCGGCCTGCAGCGCGTAGTAATTCCCTTCGCCGCCCAACCGCCAAGCCTCTTTTAGCGACGCCATCCCG
>JAFDVT010000382.1 GCA_018268875.1 Acidobacteriota bacterium | reverse complement strand
TGGACATCGAATCGATCATCTGGCTCGAAGGCTTTTTGAAGTCGCTCGACAGCGCGCTGCTGATGACCTCGCACGACCGCGAGTTCATGAACCGCATCGTGTCGAAGATCGCGGAAATCGATGCTGGCGAAATCACGGTGTACGCGGGCGATTACAACTACTACGAGCGCGAGCGGGCCATTCGCGAAACCAATCAGCAAGCGGCGTTCGCGCGGCAGCAGGCGATGCTGGCCAAAGAGCAACGCTTCATCGAGCGCTTCAAAACGCACGCCGCCAAAGCCGCCCAGGTACAAAGCCGCATCAAGGCGCTGGACAAGATCGAGAAGATCGAACTGCCGAAAAAACGCCAGGTGGTGAAGTTCGAGTTCCGCACGCCACCTCGTTCCGGCGACCAGGTGGCGGTGATGGAAGGACTGAGCAAGAGCTACGGTTCGCGCACGATTTACGACGAATTTTCGATGACCATCCGGCGCGGCGAACGCTGGGCGGTGATGGGTCGCAACGGGGCTGGCAAGAGCACGTTGTTGAAGATGGTGGCGGGTGCGCTGCAACCGGATAGCGGCAACGTTCGCTTGGGTGCGAGCCTGAAAATGGGCTATTTTGCACAACAGGCGCTCGATGTTATGGATCCGGATCTTACCGTGATCGAGCAACTGCAGAAGGATTTTCCATTGGACAGCCTGGGCGCGCTGCGTTCCCTCGCGGGTGCGTTTCAGTTCTCGGGCGACGATGTCGAGAAGCGTGTTCGAGCGCTGTCGGGCGGCGAGAAGTCGCGCCTCGCGATGGCTCGCATGCTGTACGATCCGCCAAATTTCCTGGTGCTGGATGAGCCGACCAACCACCTCGACCTGGCGACGAAGGAGATGCTGGTGGAGGCGTTGAAGGACTTTGAAGGTACGATGCTGTTCGTCTCGCACGACCGTATGTTCCTTCGGGGACTGGGTTCGCGGGTGCTGGAATTAGGCGGCGAAAGCGGCACCGACAAGGAACCGCACTTGTACCCGGGAACGTACGTCGAGTACGTGCAAAAGTCGGGTCATGAAGCGCCTGGGATTCCCTCGTAGGTTTGACGTGCCAAGTGCGCACCTCAAAAACCGATTTTGCGTTTCCTTGCGGGCGGAAGCGCTTTCATCTGTTTCAGTTCCGCGCCGATGCGGTCGATGTCTTCCACCAGGATCTCGATGACGGAGGCCGTGCGATCCTGGCCATTTTCGAGCTTTTCCACGCGTGCGGCGAGGTCCTTGTTCGATGCAATCAGTTCGCGCATACGAATGAATGCGTTCACCACAAGGATGCTCATCTCGACGGCCTTGTCGCTGTTCAGCACGCTCGAAAGCATGACGACGCCGTGTTCGGTGAACACATAAGGCAAATACCGGCGTCCACCGCGGCCATCGTTTGAGGTACCAATTTGGCACCTCAAAGATTCCTCCTTTGTGAGCCGAAACATAAAGGTGCTGGGGAAGCGATTGAGGTTGCGCTTCACCGCACGATTGATCTGCTTGGTCTCCACGCTGTACAAAATCGCAAGGTCCGCATCCAGCACGACCTTCTGGCCTCGAACGACGTGTATCAACGCCTCGATTGGCTTTACTTTGGTCTTTCGGGTAGCCAGTGCTTCAGATTATCCGATCTCTGCGACGTGTAAATTCCCGCGTGTCCAGAGAACAGATAGCTCAGCACGCAAGCCAGGCCCGCGTATAACCCGGTCTCTCCGCCGAACAACTCAATCGCCATCAGAGTCGAGGCCAGGGGCGTATTCGCCGCGCCTCCGAACACCGCGACGAACCCCATCTCCGCCAGAAGTGGCATCGGCAGAGGCAGTACGTTGCCCAGCACGTTTCCGAGCGTCGCGCCGATGAAGAAGAGCGGCGTGACCTCGCCGCCCTTGAAGCCAAACCCCAATGAAATCGCGGTGAATGCGATCTTGGCCGCGAAATCCCAGCTATTGACAGGCTGTACAAACGATTCCGAAATCACCGGGATGCCAAGGCCGAGGTAACGCGTGCCCACAACATACGCGGCGGCTGCAACCAGTACGCCGCCTACCACAGGACGCAGCGGTCCATAGGCGATGCGGGCCTTGCTGTACCTCGAAATGCGATGCGACAGCCAGGCAAATGCGCGAGCCGTTAGTCCGAAGGCGATGCCTGCCGCGATTGCCGCTAGAAACGTGTTGGCCGTCAACGGCGGTGCGAATGGCACGCGATAAATCGTGTGATGTAGACCAAGAGCGATGGTGACGCGATCCGCAATCGCCGCCGACAGCATGCACGGCACCAGCGCGTCGTACCGCATCGCACCGATCGTCAACACTTCAAGCCCGAACACCGCGCCGGCGAGCGGCGTTCCGAAAACCGAGGCGAACCCAGCCGCGATACCCGCCATCAGAAGAATTCGTCGTTCTGTCGCGTCGAGGCGAAGCGGCTTGGTCAACTGATCGGCCAGCGACGCGCCCATTTGCAGCGCCGTTCCTTCGCGACCAACGGAGGCGCCGAACAGATGACTTACCGTCGTCCCCAGCAACACCAATGGAGCCATCCGCGCGGGAACCGTCGTGCGGGGATCGTGGATTTCTTCCAGCAGAAGGTTGTTGCCGGCCTCCACCGACTTGCCGAATGCATCGTAGAGCCAACCGATCGCGAACCCAGCCGCGGGCAGCAGCGCGATCAGCCAGGGATGGGCTTCGCGCGTCGATGTTGCCCAATCAAGCGCCGCCAGGAGCGCCG
>JAFDVT010000381.1 GCA_018268875.1 Acidobacteriota bacterium | reverse complement strand
CTGCAAACTCAAGCACTTCAGGCGTATCGCCACCCGCTTCGACAAGCTGGCACGAAACTTCCTCGCTGCCGTTGCCCTGGCTTCAACCCGGCTCTGGACCCGTGCTTATGAGTCCACTACCTAGTCATTCAAGAGCTCTTGCTGCGCCATCGGGCGCGAACGGTCTTGATCGTCTGTCCCGCCTCGCTTCAGCAGAAGTGGCGCGTGGAAATGCTCGAAAAGTTCGGGCTCGAATTCCAAATCGTCGATACCGAGTATGTCAAAGAGCTTCGCCGGGCGCGCGGCATCCACGCCAATCCCTGGACCTCTTTCCCGCGTTTGATCGCATCGATCGATTGGATCAAAGCTGGCGAGCCGTTCCGCCTGTTGCGGGACATTCTGCCGTTGCGCGCGACCTATCCCCGGAAATTCGACATTCTGATCGTGGACGAGGCTCACAATGTCGCCCCTGCCGCGTCGCAACACTACGCGCTGGAAAGTCAGAGGACGCAATTCGTCCGCAAGATCGCCCCGCACTTTCAGCATCGGCTCTTCCTGACGGCGACGCCTCACAACGGCTACACGGAATCGTTCACGTCGCTCTTGGAATTGCTCGACGACCAGCGCTTCTCGCGAAACATCCTGCCCGACGACAAACAATTATCGCAGGTCATGGTCCGGAGACTGAAGACCGACCTCGTCGATAAAGACGGCAAGCCGATTTACCCCAAACGAAACCTCCAAGCTCTCCCGATTCCGTTCACCGCCGACGAGCGCGCGATTCACAAAACTTTGGACGCTTATTGCAAAAGTCGGGAGCAGACTTGTCAGGATGCCGGCGCGACCGGGACGAAGTTCGTCAACGGCTTGCTGAAGAAGCGTCTCTTTTCTTCACCTGCGGCTTTCGCCTCGACCTTGGAAAAGCACTACGCGACTTTGACCACGGGAAAGCTGGAGAACAATCGCAACCCACTTTCCGAGCGCATCCTGCGCAAGGCCATTCTGAAGGCGGAAGAGGATTATGCCGACGACGGGCAGGTCGAGGCCGCGCAAACGGAAGCCGTCGAAGAGGCGACGAAGCGCTCGACGCCGCCGACGCAGGAAGAGCTGAAACTGCTTTCGCGGATGCGCAATTGGGCGCAGACGGCCAGTCACAAGGTCGATTCCAAAGGTCGCGCGATCCTGGAATGGCTGGACGCGAACCTGAGGCCCAATGGCCGGTGGAACGATCGCCGCGTTATCCTTTTCACTGAATACCGTACCACGCACCAATGGCTGCATCAGATTCTCGCCGCGCACGGATACGGCGGCGACCGCCTCGGTATCATTCACGGAGGCATGGACAACGACGAACGCGAAAAAACGAAAGCGGCCTTTCAAACCAATCCCGCGGAATCCGAAATCCGCGTTCTGTTGGCGACGGACGCCGCGTCGGAGGGGATCGACCTGCAGAACTACTGCAATTGCCTGATCCATGTCGAAATTCCGTACAACCCGAACGTCATGGAGCAGCGCAACGGCCGGATCGACCGGCACGGCCAGAAACACGACGAGGTATTGATCTGGCATCCGGTCGATGGCGGTGCCGCGGCCGAGGATTCTTTCGGCGGGCACAAGGACGACATCATTCGCGCCCTCGTCAAGCTGGAAGCGATGCGCGAGGATATGGGTAGCGTGAACCCGGTGATCGCGCCGCAAATGTCGGGATTGATCGAAGGAACGCGCCGCGAACTCGACACCCGAGAGGCCGAGGCGCGGGCCGCTAAGACCAAGCGTTACGTTCGTGCTGAACGCCAACTCAAGGAACGGATCGAGAAGCTGCATGAAAGGCTTCTCGAAACACAGACCGATTTTCACCTGACCCCTGCGCGCATTCTCGCGACCGTCGAAGTAGGGCTCGCTCTCGACAAGAGGCCACCTCTGAAGCCGGTCCAGCTGCACGGTGCGCCCGCCGGAACGGTCTTCGAGATGCCGGCGCTGGCAGGTTCTTGGGCGCGCTGCATGGAGGGTCTGCGCCATCCTCATACAGGCAAGCAACGTCCCATCACGTTCGACCACGGAGTCGCCAAAGGCCGGGAAGATGTCGTGCTCGTCCACCTGAACCATCGCCTGGTTCAGATGTGCCTTCGATTGATGCGGGCCGAGATTTGGGCGCAGAGCGACGTAAAGAAGTTACACCGGGTCAGCGTCCGCAGCCTGCCGGACTCGGAACTCGACGACATCGCGGTCGCCGTCGTGTCGCGGCTCGTCGTGACCGGAGGCCGGCACCATCGCCTGCACGAAGAACTCACGGTCGCGGGCGGCTATTTGAAGGATAATTCGTTCGGCCGTGAATCGCGTGTCACTCAAGTGAACGCGTGGATGGCGAAGGCGCGGCCCATCGTGGCCGGCGAAAGATTGTTCGAGGGACTCGCGCGGCGTTTCGAGCGGCACAAGGATGCCGTCGTTCAAGCGGTCGAAGCGCGATCACGCGAGCGCTTGAGAAATCTCGAAAGTACGCTGGAGGGCCGGAAGCAGCACGAAGTCGGCTATATCACCACCGTCCTCGAAGAACTTGAACGCGCCATCGAAGCCGAACTGCGAAAGGAAAAAGAGCCGCAGCAGCTCGCCCTCTTTTCCGACGACGAGCGCACCCAAGTCCGCCGCGACAACGAGGCGCTGCGGCTGCGGCTAGCGCGCATTCCCGACGAAAAAGTGCGGGAAGTGGAGGTCATCGAGGCCCGCTTCGACGGCTACGAAGTCAGGACGTTCCCGGTCGCCGTCATTTTTCTAGTCCCGGAACGCCATCCGTGGAGAGCCGGCGCATGACCGCCCTCAGTCATCATGCCGAATGGCTTTCGCTCATCGACGTTTCTGGGCCGTTCCTGGCCGAGCCGGTCCTGAAAGAGGCGTTTCCGCAAGGTCTCGAAGGACTCGAGTCCGAGAAACGCCGGACGGTTCGGCAAGCCTATGACGAATGGCGTGAAGCGCTGGATTTGGACGATCCAGACCTGCCCAAGATTCACCGCGCCTGGATCGACATCATCCTGAAACAGATGCTCGAACTCGACGAGGACGGGCGCGGAGAGATTCTGAAGCCCGCTTCAAACCTCGAAAGCATTCGCTACGACCTGCCCGAGCATGGCGTAACGCTGCGGCCGGACTACGCGGTCATGGACAATCGCGCTAACGCCCACGCGCTGATGCTGGTTTCGATCTATGAGCCAGGAACCCCGCTGACCGAATCCTCCAAGCGCGACGCATGGCCCGCCAGCCCCGCGGAGCGCATGGTCGAGTTGTGCAGAGCAACCGACGTGAGGCTCGGGCTTCTCACCAACGGCGAGCAGTGGATGTTCGTGGACGCGCCGGTCGGTGCCGTGACGACCTTCGCGAGCTGGTACGCCCGCCTGTGGGTACAGGAGCCGATTACGCTACAGGCGTTCGTCAATCTGCTCGGAATACGGCGCTTCTTCGTCGATCCGAGCGAGCAGCTTCCGGCGCTGTTGGACGAATCGCAAGAACATCAGGACGAAGTCACCGACGCCTTGGGCGAGCAAGTGAGGCGCGCTGTCGAAGTGCTGATTCAGGCGCTCGACCGCGCCGATGTCGATCGCAATCGCGAACTGCTCGACGGCGTGGACCCGGCCGAACTGTACGAAGCCGGCCTCACCGTCATGATGCGGATCGTCTTTCTGCTGTCTGCCGAAGAACGCGGGCTGCTACTGCTCGGCGACGAACGCTACGAAGCCAACTATGCCGTATCGACTTTGCGGATGCAGCTTCGCGCCGAGTCCGAGGAAATCTTGGAGCGGCGATGGGATGCTTGGTCCCGGTTGCTCTCCATCTTCAGGGCGGTCTATGGCGGCATCGAACATGAGACTCTGCGGCTTCCGGCATTGGGCGGATCGCTGTTCGATCCGGACCGTTTTCCCTTCCTAGAAGGCCGCAAGAAAGGATCGCGCTGGAAGATCGATGTTGCGGTGCCGCTTCCCATAGACAATCGCACCGTCCTTTATCTGCTCGACGCCGTGCAACTCTTCGAGGGCCGCACCCTTTCGTATCTCGCACTCGATATCGAGCAGATCGGTTATGTCTACGAGGGCCTTTTGGAGCGCACCGTCGTCCGCGCGAAAGAAGTTACTCTCGATCTGGCGGCGACGAAGAACGCGAAGAATCCCTGGGTCTCCCTGTCGGAGCTAGATGACGCCAGCGCCAAAGGACGCGCCGCCGTCGAATTGTTGTTGGAGGACCGCACCGGCAGCTCTCGTTCCCGAGTCCGCAACGACCTGGACAGAGTCGTGGACGAGCAATCGGGCGACAAATTGCTGACGGCCTGTCACGCTGACAGATCGCTCCGCGATCGGCTGAAGCCTTACTTTCATTTTCTGAGAACGGACCGCTGGGGATACCCGCTCGTGTACCCCAAGGGTGCGTTCATGGTGATCGGCGGACCCGATCGCCGCGAAACCGGCACGCATTACACTCCGAAATCTTTCACCGAAGTGATAGTCGAGAACACGCTCGAACCTCTCGTGTATTCCGGGCCATCGGAGGGGAAGGAACGCGGAGAATGGCGTCTGAGATCGCCGGAAGAGTTGTTGGACCTAAAGATATGCGATCCGGCGATGGGGTCCGGCGCCTTCTTAGTTCAGGTTTGTCGCTGGCTGTCCGAGCGCTTGGTCGAGGCGTGGGCGCAGGTCGAACGCGAAGGACAATTCGTCACTTCGGAAGGCGAAGTGGCAGCCGAGCCGGGGGTGCGCGAACCGCTACGCAAAGACACGGACGAGCGCCTTCTCGCGGCCAGACGGCTGATCGCGGAGCGTTGCCTGTATGGCGTAGACATGAATCCGCTTGCGGTAGAGTTGGCCAAGTTATCGATCTGGCTCGTGACGCTCGCCAAAGGGCGGCCATTCGGTTTCCTCGATCACAATCTTCGATGTGGAGATAGTCTTCTCGGCATCACGACCGTAGAGCAAATCGAATATCTCGACATGAGACCCGGGAAGGGCAGCACCAAGAAGCTCTTCGCGGCGAAAATCGACCGCGCCGTTTCCGAAGCGATAACACTGCGCACCGATCTCAGGCGTCATCCTATCCGCGACATAAGAGACGTAGAGACGATGGCGCACCTAAACGAAGAAGCGCGGACAAAATTGGTAATGGCCGACTTGGTATCCGATGTTCTGATCGGAGAAGCGGTCGACGCGGGCGGGCGCACACTAGACCTGACGGCCCTCTCCATCGATATCGGCGATGCGCTTGCCGGCGACGAACGGAAATTGAGCGACTTGTCGAGACAGTCTCGTACCCAGCTGCACAAGGCTACCCCGACGAATAAAAGAGCCATTCGACCGTTTCATTGGCCTCTCGAATTCCCGGAGGTTTTCTGCCGCCAGAACGGGGGCTTTGACGCTTTCGTAGGCAATCCTCCGTTTCTAGGCGGCAAAAGGGTATCGGGGGCGTTTGGATCACAATATCAAAGGTATCTCGTCTCATACGTAACCGGCGTCAAACCGGCCTCGGTCGATCTAGTCGTGCACTTTTTTATCAGGCTGCACGAGTTACTAAGGCCGGGAGGCTATCTGGGATTATTGGGGCGACGGTCCCTCAACGAAGGAACCAACCGCGAAGTCGGGCTCCAACAACTGATCGCCTCCGGCTTGAGTATCTATCGCGCGAACACGAACCTCGAATGGCCTGGAAAAGCATCCGTTGTCGTTCATCGCCTCCACATGACGAATGGACAATGGTCAGGGCCTCGCATTCTCAACGGTGAACGCGTTGAAACTATATCGGAAGAACTAACCGACGCAGTCGTTTGGGATATCCAACCCTTGTCCCAAAATGTGGGCCGTATGTTCCAAGGAACAATACTCTCCGGCGAGGGCTTCAAGATTGACAGCACACTGGCGCAATCGCTCATCGCGGATGATGAGAACTATAAGACAGTTCTCTATCCATTCATCGGCGGAAATGAAATCAACAAAGACTTCGAATGCGCCCCCGCTTGTTGGGTGATTTGTTTCTGGGACTGGCCGAAAGCAAGAGCCGAACAATTCGAAAAGGCTTTTAGCATCGTCCAGAACGAAGTTGAGCCCGAGCGGCAGCTTCGAAAGCCGAACGGAGACTTCAAATATCGTGAGCCGCTTCCTGAACGGTGGTGGCACTACGGAGAGAAACGTCCTGCATTGTACCATGCGATTGGTCGCGGTGCAGTTTTCCAAAATCACCCTGAAGGGTGGAATCGCGATCACCCTGGTCCCTCGAAAGTCATAGCGATTTCTACCGGCACGACGAAATATCCGGCCTTTACGATGCTGCCATCGACAATGATGTACTCAAACAAGCTGTGCATATTAGCGGATGATAGATTGTCGATGTTTGCGATTCTTTCGTCGGACATTCACAGCGTTTGGGCTTGGTCACAAAAGACAACCTTACAAGCCGATATGGAAAGCATGCGCTACGCCCATGGGAATATCTTCGAGACGTTTCCATTCCCGGCAGGCTTTTTAGAAAATGGCGATCACGATCTCGAAGAGCTAGCACTTAGTTTCTTCAATGCACGCCAAGCATTGATGGCGTCAAAGGACCAAGGTCTGACAAAATTCTACAACGAATTTCATAACCCGAATAAGAACGATAAAGCACTGCAAGATGTCAGACGACTCCAAATCCGGATTAACGAGGCAGTCTGTCGGACGTATGGATGGACCGACATCGAACTAGAATGCTCGTTTCACGACGTTGGGTATCTGCCATCGGGAAGCAATACACGCTTTACCGTCGGCGAAGTGGCGCGTGTCGAACTTATCCGGAGGCTGGCGAGACTGAACAAGACGCTATTCGAGCGCGAGGCGCAGCAATCTGGCACGGAGACGACCGGCTCGCCCGATTCTTCCACTGCCGAACGGCATGATCTATTCACCAAAAGGGCAAAGGCATGAACGCTCAGCCGACGGATCAGGGCGGTGCCGTCAATGCTTGGCTAGTCGTCGAGGTCACAGAGCCGACAACGCCGCTCACTGGTTTCTCATATGCAGTTACCTTACCAGGTGAGCACAATCTCTATAGCGCACTTGCCGAACGTGATTGGATGTTGCTGTGCAAGCGAAGCGGTGAGGTGACGAAGATCGGCCGTGTCCTGCGCATACGCTCCAGCCTTGCGAGCACAGTCATTTATTTCGACAGATTTGTGTCCATCTCTGACGGCACGCTTTCGGCGGCGGGCTTGACGCTCCCACCAACGAGCTCCTTGTCGCGTGTTCAGTGGGGCGACGTTGTCGCCGCCGTATCGAAATTGACGGGAGGCACGTTGGATGACGTGCCGCTGATTCAAGATCAGCCCTATATCCGCGAACTCCTTCAGATCGCCGTGATGGACGATCTTTTGGGGCCTGCCGGTGGTCCTAACGAGACGATCCTCGATATGAGCGTCCGAGACCGCTACCTCGTCGGCAAGCTAGCGCCGCGCGAGTCGAACGACGGCGGCATCGAGGGACTCGAAGGGCCGTTGGCGGCCGAGACGGAAGAAGAGCCCGACGATCTGGAAGTGCACAGCGGCCGTCACGATCCGGGCGCGGAATTCGACAGCACCGCCGGTCGAGTCGATGCGGAGGCCGACGCGGCGGACGAAATCGACGCTTCGAGCAATCAATCGCTGATCCCGTCCAGCTTTGGCGTGACCTTCTGCGTCTATGGCGACGCCAAGCGCATCGAAGTCGAGGCACGCTGGGGACAGTACGTTCGCGTTTACGATCACGAGCGCACGAAAGTCGTCAACCGGAAGATCAAGGACGGCGAAGGAAACGTCGTCGGCACCGAACAGGCCGAAGTGAAAGTCAAAGTCTGGCAGCGCGTTCCCTGCGGCGGCAAGCTGACGGTCGATCTCACGGAAGGTGTGGTTTCGCATCGCGCGCCGGATTCCGCGCGTCCGCTGGTACGGATACAGGGGACGATCAGGGCGAAGAACGCCGATGGCGACCGGCTGGTGACGCTGTTCCTCGTTAACGCTCAGAAAAAGCCCGAAGAGAATAAGGATTCCGCGTGGGTCTTTCAGCCGGAATTGATCGTCCGCGCCGCCGAAAAGGACGGACAGGCGGCGATCTTCCGCCGGCGTGTCGCGCTCGCGACCAAGGATGACGACGAGGAGCGCAAGGCGCTCGAAATGATCTACCGCGAGGAAGTCGAATTCGCGGTCGGGCACGGCATCGCCGTCCATGCAGAATGCGAGGGCGAGAATTCCGAGCGCGCGACGGAAATCCGAACCGTCGTCATGCCGCAATACGAAGTCCCCGTGACCGAAACGCCCGGCCTGCGGCCGGAAGACCGGCCCGCCATGCGCTCGATGATCGAGAACGGTCATCTCGACATGGAGAAGCTCGCGGCGATGGACCGGGCCGAACTCGTCGCGGCGCTGACGGTGCTCGTGAAGGACTACAGGCAATGGATCGGCGAGCA
This sequence comes from Acidobacteriota bacterium, assembly GCA_018268875.1. Taxonomy (GTDB): domain Bacteria; phylum Acidobacteriota; class Terriglobia; order Bryobacterales; family Bryobacteraceae; genus F-183. The sequence continues at coordinate 12,607 of JAFDVT010000381.1, read as the reverse complement.
GAGGGCGAAGATCGCCAAGGAAATCCTCGGTTACGATGCGCAAGCGACGGCGGCGATGAAGCGCTGCGGGGACATCGCCGAGCGCCTCGAAGAGGGCATCGCCGTCTTGGCCGATGCCAAGAACGACAATGCGCTGACGGCGTTCAGGTTCGCCAACCGCGCCATGGCCCGGCAGCGCGTGCATAGCCTGTTCGCGCTTTCACGGCGGCGCGGGGAAGAAAAGGCTCTCACCGAATTCGAGGTGCCGAGAAACCGCTCGTGGCGCCCTTTCCAGCTCGCTTTCTTTCTGCTTTCGATCCCCTCGCTGGCTGACCCGACCCATCGCGACAGGACGAAGCCGGTCGAAGCCTTTGCCGATCTTCTTTGGTTCCCGACGGGCGGCGGCAAGACCGAAGCCTATTTGGGCGTGGCCGCTTTCGCCATGGCGATACGCCGTTTGCAGGGCCAGATCGGCGGCTACGACGGCAGCCGCGGCCTGACCGTTATCATGCGCTACACGCTGCGCTTGCTGACCTTGCAGCAATTCCAGCGTGCCTCGACGCTGATTTGCGCGATGGAGCTCTTGCGGCAGGACGCGGTGGAGGCTGGCGACCAGTCGCTAGGGACGACGCCCTTCACCATCGGCCTGTGGGTCGGCAACAAGGTCACGCCGGGAAGCACAGATGAAAGCCACAGGGCGATTCAGGATATCCGCAATCCCGAGAAGTTCGACGCTGGCGGAACGTCGCCGGCGCAACTGACGAGCTGTCCGTGGTGCGGAAGCGACATTTCGCCGAGACATGATGTTGAAGTCGTCACTGCCGCCAGCCGGACGGCGATCTTCTGCGGCGACAAGCAGGGGCGTTGCGAATTCTCGAAGGGACGGTCGAGCAAGAAGGCGCATCCGGGCCTGCCGGTGCTCGTCGTAGACGAAGAAATCTATCACCGGCCGCCTTCGATGATGATCGCCACGGTGGACAAATTCGCGATGATGGCATGGCGTGGCGAGGTCAGGACGCTTTTCGGCCGTGCCAATTCCGAATGTCCGCGCCACGGTCTGCTCTGGCCGGGTGCTGATTGCACCGGCACGCACAGGAAGTTCAAGGACCTGCCGAGCACGACGATGAGGACGGTTTCTGCTATCAGGCCGCCCGATCTCATCGTTCAGGACGAATTCCATCTCATCAGCGGGCCGCTCGGAACGATGGTCGGGCTTTACGAAACGGCGATCGACGAGCTTTGCACCTGGAAGCTCGGCGATAAGTCGATCCGGCCCAAGGTCGTCGCTTCGACCGCCACGGTGCGCAAAGCGTCCGAGCAGGTGAACAACGTCTTCATGCGCCGTGTCGCTGTGTTTCCGCCGCACGGTCTGGACGTGTCGGATAATTTCTTTTCGGTGCAGCGCCCGATCGCGCAAATGCCGGGACGCCGCTATCTCGGGGTTTGTTCTCCCGGCAGCTCCCGTCCGGCTATGCTCATCCGCGTCTATACCGCGTTCCTCACCGCGTCGCAGGCGTTGTTCGACCGCTTCGGGCAGGCGGCGGACCCGTACATGACGACGGTCGGATACTTCAATTCGTTGCGCGAGCTGGGCGGAATGCGCCGCCTCGCCGAAGACGACGTGCAAACGCGGTCCTATCGCGTTCAAATGAGCCTCGTCGATCGGCCCGGCCTCGCGCAGCGCAGCGTGAGCAACATCCGCGAGCTGACCTCCCGCGTTTCCAGCCGCGACATTCCGAAATATCTCGATCATCTCGAAATCAAGTTCAAGGCTGCGTTCGACCCGGCGTCGGGACGCTACGTCACGAAATGGGAAGAAGGCGAAGCGCGCTCGATCGACATCGTTCTCGCTACCAATATGCTTTCCGTCGGCGTGGACGTGAATCGTCTCGGCCTGATGGTCGTCAACGGCCAGCCTAAAGGAACCGCCGAATACATTCAGGCGACGAGCCGCGTCGGCCGTTTCTTTCCCGGACTCGTCTGCACGGTCCTGACCTGGGCGCGCCCCCGCGATCTTTCGCACTACGAAACCTTCGAGCACTATCACGCCACCTTCTACAAGCATGTCGAGGCGCAGTCGGTGACGCCATTCTCGCCGCGCGCGATGGATCGTGGGCTGACCGGCACGCTGCTGAGCGTCATGCGCCTCGAAAATCCTTCTTTCAATCCCAACCCCGGCGCCGGTGCGCTCGACAAGCCGGACCGGCCCGAAGCCGTCGGCGCGAGAAATCTTCTGGTCAGCCGCGCTTGGGAAATCTCGCACGAAGCAGCCATCCGGGATCTAGCAGGCGACGAACTGAAGGAGCGCCTCGACGAATGGGCGACCGAGGCCGGTAAGGGAGGCCGCACGCTTGCATATGAGAAAAAAGGCCCGAACCGCGACCGGACCGTCGCGCTGTTGAAGAAGCCGGGCATTCAGGCGTGGGATAACTTCACCGTGCCGATGTCGATGCGCGAAGTCGAGCCCGGCGTCAGTCTCGTCATGAGCACGTTGCGGTTCAGCGGCACCGAGCCCGACTGGACTCCGCCGCCCGTGGCGGATGACGGGGAAGGTGACACATGACTGGAGAAAAGACACCCGTCGGCGAGGTCCGCCCGAGTCAGCTTCTGTGGACCTACGGTCCCGGAGCGCTCGTCGATCTTCCGAGCCTGTCGGTCGTCACGCTCGGCATCGATCGGTGGGAAGTCAACCGCTGTCAGCCGATCGAAGAAGCGCGCTTGCTCGCGGCGGTGCGCAAGGAACTGGGGCCGCAGGTCGAAAGCCTGCGGATGCCGCCGTTCCAGAAGAGCGATATCGTCGATCCGTTTTCCGCCGAAGCCTATGTCGGCGTTCCCGTCCGGCCGTTTCCGCGCTGGCTGCGATGTGTCAAATGCGGCCTGTTGTCCGCCTACGATCTTGGGCTGTTCGAATGCAAGGAGAACCGCTTTCGGCCCGAGCGCACGAGATTTGTGCACAACGACTGCCGGGGCTCGAAGGGCGACCAGCCTGCGCGCGACGCGGACGCCGTGCCGGCCCGCTTTCTGCTAGCCTGCCGCAACGGGCACCTCGACGATTTCCCGTGGCACTACTTCGTTCATAACGGACCATCCGGCTGCAAGGGCACGTTGCGCTTCTTCGAAAGCGGCGCGTCGCTTCAGACCGAAAACCTTTGGGTGAAATGCGATCAGTGCGGCGCGTCGCGCAACATGGCGCATGCGTTCGGCAAGGTAGGGCAAGAGAATCTGCCGCGTTGCCGTGGCCGACACCCGCATATGGACCAATACGACGACGATTGCCGCGAGCAGGCGCGCGCGGTTCTGCTCGGCGCGACGAATAGCTGGTTCCCCATCAGATTGTCGGCTTTGGCGATCCCGCTCGCTCGCGATCCCATCTCGCAGCTCGTTCAGGACGGCTGGGATTATTTCGCCGACCTCGATTCCGAAGCCGAAGTCGCCGTCACCATCAATACATTGAAAAAAACGGGCGCGCTTCCCGGCATCGACAAGCACTCCGCATCGGCCGTTTGGGAAATCGTTCGATCGATCAAGGAGGGCGGCGGCACGGGCGGCGTCACCGCCGCAGACATCAAGGGTCCAGAATGGGAAGTGCTGACCGACCCGAATCCTCCGACCGACTGGCCGCATTTCTTGAGCAAGGCCGTGGCGGCGCCTAAGGGATTCGAGAAGCGCATCGCGGGCGTGCTGATGCTGGAACGCTTGCGTGAAGTGAATGCGCTTCTGGGATTCACCCGAGTCGAAGCGCCGGAGGAGACGGCCAATCCCGCCGACCGTCCGTTACGGGCCGACCTCTGCAAAGACCCGCCGAAATGGGTTCCCGCGACGCAGGTGCATGGAGAAGGCATTTTCCTGAGATTCGACGAAGAGGCCGTCGTGGCGTGGGAAGCGCACCCCACGGTGGCCGTGCGAAACGCCGCTCTGCTGGCAGGGCACCGGGGCTGGCGAAACGCTCGCAAGCTCGATCCCGACGAAGGCTATCCCGGCATCCGCTACGCGATGCTGCATACGCTTTCCCATCTACTCATCCGCGAGCTGGCGCTCGAATGCGGTTACAACGCCGCGAGCATCCGCGAGCGGATTTACGCGGACACCGAGGGGGACGAAAAGCAGGCCGGAATTCTCATCTATACGGCCGCCGCGGATTCCGACGGCACGCTCGGCGGCCTGGTCGCGTTGGGCCGCCCCGAAAATCTAGGGCGCTTGCTCGGGCAGGCGCTTGATCGCGCCGCGATCTGCTCGTCCGATCCGCTCTGCTCCGAACACACGCCCCCCGACGACCGCACGCTGCACGCCGCGGCGTGTCACGCTTGCTCGTTCGTTTCCGAAACGTCCTGCGAGATGGGCAACCGTTACATAGACCGCGCGTTGCTCGTGCCGACATTGGAAGTTTCCGACGCGGCGTTCTTCGACAAGGGATGACCGCGTGGACAAGCTGATTCAGGCGATCATCGAGCTTGTATCCGACAGTCCCCCGGACAGGACCGAACGTCTCGCCGCCGCCATCCGTCGTCTGTCTGGTTCCGAAAATGCCGCGTCACTCGCGGACTGGCCGCCGAACGCCCGCGCCAAATCGGCGTTGAACCATCTGGTCACGGTGTGGAGTACCGCGCCGATTCCCGCCGCCGAGCTCGCGGGAATGCTGACCGCCGCGAGCGCCGCCCATCATCGCACAAAAGCGGAGCAGGAAATCGAACTCGTCTGGACCGGGCCGTCGAGCAAGCTCGTCGCGACCCGCAAGACCGAACAGGCCCTCCTTCAGGTGATCGACGCCTCGTCGTCGCGGCTCTTCATCACCAGTTTCGTGGCCTACGACGTGGCGTCGATCGTGAAGGCACTCGAACGCGCGGTAGGAAGAGGCGTGGAAGTCTCGATGCTGCTGGAATCGAGCGACAAGCACGGCGGCGGAGTTTCCATAGATGCCATCGCCCACATGAGGGCGGCGCTGCCATCGGCGAGAATCTATTTCTGGCGCGACAAGGGCGACGCTTTCGCGGGCGGCAAAGTTCACGCGAAGGTGGCGGTTTGCGACGAAAATCTCTGTTTCGTCTCCAGCGCCAACCTAACTGGGCACGCGATGGAAAAGAACATCGAGGCCGGGGTGCTGATTCGGGGAGGCCAGTTGCCGAAGCGGCTGCACGAGCACCTCGAAGCGCTCGTCACAACCAAGGTGTTGAATGCCTGACGAAATTGTCCGACTCGCGTCGGAAATTTGCGGCCGGGCGAAAGGGCCATGTAAAGTAATGGTCGGAATCGCGAATTGAATGGTGAAGAAGGCCAAAAGACCGCTGACGATGAGGATCAGCCTGAATGCTTTGGAGCATTTGGGGATGAACCTCTATAGCAACATTCCATCTGTCCTTTCCGAAATCGTCGCCAATTCCTGGGACGGCGACGCCGAAAACGTCAACGTCACGCTCGACAAAGCCAGCCAGACCATCACCATAGAGGATGACGGCATTGGCATGAGCCGGGACGACGTTATCGATCACTTCCTCACCGTCGGCTTCAGGCGCCGTTCCGAGATAGGCGATCACACGCCGATCAAGAAACGCCTGCCGATGGGCCGCAAGGGCATCGGAAAGCTGTCTTCGTTCTCGATTGCGAAAGTGGTCGAAGTCTACACCGTCAAGGACGGCGAGAAGACCGCCTTCCGGATGGACCGCGAGGTCATCAGGGCCAAGATTGCGGCGGACGATGACGAAGTCTACGAGCCGGTCGAGCTTGCGTGGCCCAAGGGATTCGGCGGCAGTACACGCATCGTTTTGTCCGGCCTGTCCCGGCAACTCACCGAAATGACCGTCGCCGGGCTCAAGCGCCGGGTTTCGCGCCGTTTCGCCATCATCGGGACGAAGTTCGACTTCCGCGCTTTCGTCGATACCGAGGAAATTAGCCCAGCCGACCGCGGCTATCAAAGCGCTCTCGAATATCTGTGGGTATACGGCGATCAGGCGGACACCGTGAAGCTCGCGACCAATCTGTCGCGCAAGGCCGATAATCGCACCGCCGCCCTGAAGGCCGCTGCGAAGAAAGCGGGTATTCAGCTCACCGGCTGGATAGGCACCGTCGCCCAGCCGCGCCAGCTTCAGGACGAAGAGGGCGACAACCTCAACCGCATCGCGATTTTCATGCGCGGCAAGATGGCCCAAGAAGACATCTTGGACGAATTCGGCCAGAAGGAAATTTATGCGGACTACCTGATCGGCGAGCTGCACTGCGACGCTCTCGACGACGACACACAGGACGACATAGCCACGAGCAGCCGGCAATCCATCAAGCAGGATGATCCCCGGTTCCTGGTACTCCGAGAGCTGGTGCTTTCGGAACTTCGCTACATCGCGAGCCGTTGGAGCGACTGGCGCCGAGAGGACGGCGCAAAGCAGGCCGCGAACGTGCCGGAAGTTTCGGATTGGCTGGGCGCATTGCAGGGGTCGACGAAGAAGAAGGCGGAACGCTGGATTGGCCGCCTCAATGTCATCCGATCCGAGAACGAAACCGACAAGAAAGAACTGCTGAAGGCTTCGATTCTCGCCTTCGAGAGCTACCGGCGAAAGGAACAGCTCGAAAAACTCGAAGAAATCGGCGACGAGAGCGTCGCCGACGTTCTCGCTATCTTCAAGGATATCGACGACCTCGAATTGAGCTACTACGGCCAGATCGTTCAGCTCAGGGTCGGGGTGATAAAAGCGCTTCAGGACAAACTCAAGAAGGACGAGAAGGAACTGGTTCTTCGCGACTATATCTTCGATCATCTTTGGCTGCTGGATACGTCCTGGGAACGCGCGCGCGGCACGGAACACGTCGAGACTACCGTCAACAATTTCCTCGCGGCCGACACGAAAAAGCTGCCGAAAGCCGAGAAGAAGAACCGCATTGATATCGGTTACCGCACGTCGTCCGGCAAGCACGTCATTGTCGAATTGAAACGCGCCTCTGTGGCGGTTCCTCTCGACACGCTCACCAAACAAATCCGCAAGTACCGCGACGGCGCGCGCAAAATTCTCGACAAGACAACATTCAAGGACTGGCCGATAGAGATCGTCTGCGTGCTAGGCAAGCCACCGCCCGAGTATGCCACGGCAACGGGCCCGCAAGGCGTTCAGAAATCTTTGGCCGCGGTGGATGCCCGAATCGTGTTCTACGACGAACTGCTGACTAACGCGCAACAGGCTTATGCCGACTATCTAGAAGCGCACGTCAAGATCGACAAATTGTGGGGCGTTTTCAAAGCGATTGACGACTTCGCGCCGCCGACGGAGTGATCATGGATACCGTCGATCGGCAGACGAGATCGAGGATCATGGCGAGCGTCGGTCAGAAAGATACTGGCGCCGAATTATTGTTGCGAAAGGCTCTGCATAAGAACGGCCTGCGGTTCCGCCTGCACGACCGCTCACTGCCCGGCAGCCCCGATCTGGTGTTTTCGAAGTATCGCGCGGTCATTTTCATTCATGGGTGCTATTGGCATTCGCATGGTTGTTACCGTTCGACCGTGCCAAAAACTCGGAGCGAGTTCTGGGTAGAAAAATTCAATGCGAATCGCGCGCGTGACGACCGTAATACCCGTCTTCTTCTCGACGATGGCTGGCGGGTGTTCACAGTTTGGGAGTGTGCTCTGAAGGGCAAGAGTGCTAAATTGTCGACTGCCGTCAGCGAAACTGTACGTAAGTGGCTGGAGTCGCGACGGAAGTATGGTGAGCTAGCGGGAGCATCTGTCGCTGCAAAGCGGCAGTAACACGATGAAAATCGCCTGCCTAGGATGGGGCTCCCTAACCTGGAAGCCTGAGGGGCTACCACTCACTTCCCCCTCGTTCTCGATCCACGCGGGGCGCTGATACATATTCCAGTTGCGACACTTGCGAGTTGGCAGGCTTATCTTCCAGCAATATCTAGCATCCCGTTTTCCGATGACAGACTTCGAAGCGCTGATTGAAAGGAGGATGACCGATCTACAGCGTCACGTTCGATCACTTTGGGCTGGACGTGAACGCGAAGCGGTGATCGAGATCGTCCGGGCCGCCGATGAAGCCGCATGCGTCACGCAACTCGGCCAGCCGCGCCAATCGGGTCAGCGACACTACTTCGTCCTTAAAGGAGTGACTTCGGCTCTCGCGACGTTTCTGCCCGACATGGAGGGGCAGGGTCGGGGCCTTCAGTTTGGACCCAGCAATCCTGAGTTGGCAGCAGTCACGGATGGTATGCTCGTGGAGTTCGGGAAAATCGCCACGCTGCGGCGGCTGGCCTCGTTGGAGCATTACCGATTGGCTCGAAGTCGGAATATCGACGCGCACACGGTAGAAATGGTAGTCCGTTCGGACACCGCCGAGGAGCAAGATCGATCTGCGAGCAAATGGCTAGCGAGCGAAACCAAGCGGAAGCTTCGAGCGAGTCAAGGTGCTTGGCCGGATCAGAAGCGGATCACTAAGCTGCTGGGTCGAACCTCGGCCGTGGATCGTGGATGGTTCATTCGCTATGAGGGTCATAAGAAGCTCATCAGGCATTATCGCGACGCGGCTATGGAGTCGATTGTCGGATGCTTGGAGTCAGAAGCGCTTCCTGACGCAGCAATGATTGGTGGCCGCACTTTCGGGGAATGGCGCCGTTCATGTGCTGCTTCGCTAGGCAGTCTCTTCAATCACATTGCATACGCTTCGCATCTTCAGCACAAGAATCCGCATCTGATGCTACGCAGTCTTCTGAGTACACCAGTATTACGGCATGACGCGATAGCGGTATTGCTTGAGAGGGGCGAACATCTCTCTAGCGTCGATGTTACACTTGCTCGCTTTACTTTGAACACGGCCACTATCGATGCGTGGCTGACACATCACGAGATTCCAGCCCCCTACTACGTCGATCTCGGCGGCGGATGGCTATTGCTGTGTGCTTTCGGCGCGCTTCTCAACCCAATACATGGAATGGTCCGCTCGCTCCGGATGGAATATCGAAGAGAATGGGACTCAGCTGTTTCAGGCCGAGAGGAAGAATACCGAGGCGATCTGAACCAATTGTTTTCAGCGCCGCGGTTTACGGTTTTGAGAAAAGGGGTTGTGCTCAAGAGGGCCGACGGGAGCCATCTGACCGATATCGACGCGGTGATTATGGACCACAAGACGGGCGCGGTCGCTCTGGCTCAGCTAAAATGGCCAGACCCGGTCGGCATGTCTCCTCAAGAGCGTGAAAGCCGCCGGCGCAACCTGCTTGAAGCCAACGATTGGGTCGAACGTGTGAGCACCTGGATTTCCACGCGCGGTTTGGCCGACATCCGTCGGGCACTCGGAATATCCATAACTCAATCATTCAAGCCGCCTGTGCTCATGGTCATTCCCCGGTACGCTGCGCGGTTCACCGGTACTGAAAAATACGACGATCGCGCCGCTTGGCTGACGTGGGCGGAAGTCGTTCGCGTCATGGCCACGAACCCCATGGATCCTCTTTCCGAAATCGGCACCAAATTCAAAGGCGGTGGGGCTATTCCGGCGCCAGAGAAGATCGCGGATTATGTCTACGAACTCAAAGACCTGAAGGTCATAGTGAGAGTGGAATAGCTCGCTTAGATCGTACCGTAGCTGCTTCTAGCCCGGGTCGATCAACTTCCGTTGCCGTGTCCAAAGCGCCGGTAAGGCAAGTTTGAGAAGTCGATTGGCGGTGAGATCGACTGGCTGGCGCCCGTTTGCGATCGCTTCGACAACTTCCGGCGCCGTGAATCCCAGCCTCAGCATTCGCGTCACGTAGGATTCCGTGACGCCCTCCGCCTTGGCGATCTCACGAACGGAATCTGCCCCGCCGCGCTTGAGCTTCTCGGCCCAGGCATAAGCGCGAGCGATGGTCCCCGTCAGCACCAGATCTGGTGCTAAGGGCGTAGCTCGCTCATTTCCGATCACAAGCTTCATTGCACCGCTTTTGCGCAACCGAACCTCGGCCGGAACCAAGTATTGAATGGATTTGGCTTCTCGATCACTTCCCGATTTGCCGGAAGGTGCTGCGGTTGGCTCCGCAGCTTGACCGAAAAGGACGTCGTGGAGGCCGCTAGGTTCGATCGAGAACACGATGGCGTCTTCCCGCAATACGATCTTTTCGAGCGCCGGCCTGATCGGCGGCATCCAGGTCATCGGCGTGGCATCCAGCAGATCCGCCGCCAGTTCACGCCCGCGAGAGATGGCGCGCTCGGCGGCCGGTCCCTTCATGCCGGTACCGAGGGCGGCCAGCAGCGCCTTCGTGTCGTTCAGAAAGCGGGCAATACCCTTCCTTACAGCGTGTTCGATCTCGAGCGCGGGAATGCGAGGCAGATCCGCTTTCGCCGGTGTCACACCTGTCGTCAAAGCGGGATCGACATAGTAGCGATATCGCTGGCCGGTCTTCTTCACCGTATGGGTCGGTGTGAAGCGCATGCCTTTCGCGTCATACAGCAACCCGGCGAGAGGGCTCGGATTCTTCGCATTGCGGCCGTAGCGTCGATCGACGCGATTTGCGGCTATGCCGGCCTGCACCGCTTGCCACTGCGCGGCATCGATCAGCGGCAGATGATTGCCGTCGTAGACCTCGTCCTTGTGTGGCAGCTTGCCAATATAAATCGGGCTGCTGAGCAGCTGATAGATGTTGCCCGGGAAGAACTGTTTGCCGCCCGTGATTTTGCCACCTTGCGTGGTTCGCACGGGAGTCTTGATACCAAGGCGTTTCGCTTCAGCCCAGACCTTCCGCACACTGCCAAGTTCGATGTAGAGCCGGAACAACGTTCGGACCGTACCAGCATGCTCTTCATTGATCACGAGCTGGCGGTTTTTGACGTCATAGCCGGCGGGCACACTACCGCCCATCCAGATGCCCTTTTTCTTCGAAGCCGCGATCTTGTCGCGGATGCGCTCGCCTGTGATCTCGCGCTCGAACTGGGCGAAAGACAGCAGCACGTTCAGCATCAGCCGGCCCATGGAGGTCGTGGTGTTGAACTGCTGGGTGACCGAGACGAACGACACACCCTCCTTGTCGAAGACCTCGGCGAGCTTCGCGAAGTCCATGAGCGAGCGCGTAAGGCGGTCGATCTTGTAGATAACGATGATGTCGAGGCGCTTCTCGCGCACCTGTTCGAGCAGCCGCTGCAGTGCCGGGCGCTCGAGGCTGCCGCCGGAGAACCCGCCATCGTCGAACCGCTCGGGCAGAAGACGCCAGCCTTCGTGTGCCTGACTCTTTATATATGCGGTGCAGGCCTCGCGCTGGGCCTCGAGCGAGTTGAAGTCCTGCTCCAGCCCCTCTTCCGAGGACTTGCGAGTGTAGACGGCGCAGCGTAGCGGTTTCCGCGATGCGGTCATCTCAGGCGCTCCGCGATCCTTTCGCCATCGGCGTCTGGCCGGCGACGCTTGTCCCGCAGGCCGAAGAACCTGGGGCCGGACCGGTGGGCGCCGGTGATCAGATGCGCGATCTCTGTCAGCGAGCGGTAGGTCTTGCCGCTCCATGCGAAGCCTTCCGGCATGACCTCCACGATATGTGTCTTGCCGGCCCACTCCCGGATCAGCCGCGCGCCCGGATGCAGTTCGCGCTTGGGAGCCTCTGGCAGATCGCGGCCCTCTTTCAACGCGGCAGCGATCTCCTTGAGCTTCTTGACCGTGGCAGGCTTGAGCCCGCCGTACATCTGCTCCTGGACGCGGTATGCGATGCCCCGGATCAGCAGATCCTTGCTGATCCGACGCGGGGCCGGACGCTCGTAGACTTTGGTCCACTCGGCGCGCAGATCCGGCGCGCCGAGTTTCGCGAGGCGATCGAGGTAGGCCCGCAGCTCGGATTCATTTCCGATCACAGCCGACCGTCCTGTTTTCCGAGTGCGGTTCGACCAATATCGGCCTTATCCTCTGCTGCGTCCTTGCCCGCTGGGCTTCAGCCAGTGAGCGCAGGGGCAAACGCAGGTATGGACTGACATCGCAGATTTCGACAGCGGAGCTCATTTGCCGCCCTCGATCCGGTAGACGCGGCCGCGATCTCCCGAGACGCTGGAATCGATCTTGAGCCCCATCTTCTTCTTGAGTGCGCCGCTCATGGCGCCGCGGATCGAGTGATGCTGCCATCCCGTGACCTTTGCAGCTTCTTCCAGCGTGGCGCCGCTCTTGCGCGACAGCAGCGCGATCAGCGCTGACAGTTTCGTTCCTTCGCGCACAGCTGTTTTTGACTTCTTGGACGGCGCGCTAGCGGCCGGACCATCAGTGGGTCTGGCCTTCCTGGAATCCCACTTTGACGATGGACCAGAAGCTTTGGTGTCGGGTGCTTCTTCGACGCCGATCGCCTTCATGCCCGCTGGCGTGATCGACAGCGCGAAGCGCTGTCCGTCGCCACCCTCGCGCCACGCTTCGGACTCGCGCTCCGCGAACTCTTCGGCAACGAGCTTGTGCTTGAGAAGGCTCTTCAACACGAGCGTGGTTGCGCCCTTGTTGAGCTTTACGGACTTGGGCAGCGGCAGGACGCTCCCGTCCGACCGTTTCGCGGCAGCGGACAGGATGACGAGTTGTGAATCGGTGAGCTTCATTTTGGATCTCCTTCGGTTGGCGACGGCATCCGCCGTCACTGCCGAAAGCCCGCTGCGGAGTTCATGCGGGCCGGGAGACCGGTCAAGCACCGGTGGCCTACAGCAACGCTTCCTTTCGGACGG
>JAFDVT010000380.1 GCA_018268875.1 Acidobacteriota bacterium | reverse complement strand
GGCAAATGGCGGTTGGATGCGTGGTTCCACGGGCGCAGCGAGACGTTGTCCGAGCTGAACTTCATCGACGAACGCATGCGGCGGCCCGGCGAGTTTACGCCTCGCGACACGTTCGTGCTGCATCTTTATGGGCGCTACTGCAACGCCAACAAGTTCGCCGGCGAAGTCGATTTGTTCGAAGCGCTGGCCGATGTTCGGAAGAATTACGCGATCGACGAAGATCGCACGCTGGTTCGTGGATTCAGCATGGGTGGAGCGGCCACCTGGCACATCGCGGCGCATCACGCGGGCCTGTGGGCGGCGGCCGCGCCCGGCGCCGGGTTCGCCGAGACCGCCGAGTATCAAAAGCTGAACCTCGCCGACTTCAGCGATTGGGAACGAAAGCTGTTTCAGTTGTACGACGCCACTACGTACGCGCTGAACTTCTTCAATCTGCCGCTGGTTGCCTATTCGGGCGAGATCGACAAGCAGAAGCAGGCGGCCGACATCATGGATCGCTACCTGGCGAAGGAAGGCATGCGGCTGTCGCACGTGATCGGTCCGAAGACGGAACACAAGTACCATCCGGATTCGAAGATCGAGATCGAGAAGAGGTTGGATGCCATCGCGGCCAAGGGTCGCGACCCGTATCCGGAAGAGATTCGCTTTACGACGCCGACGCTTCGCTACAACAAGATGAAGTGGTTGACGGTGGATGGCCTTGGCGAACACTGGGTGCCCGCGCGCGTTGTGGCCAAGCGCGTTTCGCCGTCGGAAGTGCAGATCACGACGTCGAACGTCACCGCGTTGACGTTGGACATGGTGGTTCCGAATGTGACGATCGACGGCACACGGATCGCCGCGACGAGTTCGGGATTTGAGAAAGTCAACGGCGTGTGGCAAGCGGCGAAGCTTCCGCGCCCGGTGAACACGCTGGCCAAGCGCCATGGATTGCAAGGTCCCATCGACGATGCGTTCCTGTCGCGTTTTGTGTTCGTCGCTCCGACGCGAACGGCCACGCATGTGGAGGTATCCGATCGCGCCCGCGCCGAGATGGATCGCGCCAAACGCGAATGGCGCAAGATGTTCCGCGGCGAGGTGATCGAACGTACCGACCAGACGTTGACGGATGCGGACATCGCGTCGTCGAACCTGGTTCTGTGGGGCGGTCCTTCGAACAACGCGGTGATCGCGAAACTGCTGCCGAACCTGCCGATCCAGTGGACCGAACAGTCGATTCAGGTTCGCGGCCGCAGCTTCGATTCGAAGACGCACATGCCGGTTCTGATTTTCCCGAACCCTCTGAATCCGGCCAAATACGTGGTGTTGAACAGCGGCGTGACGTTTCGCGAGGCCGACTATCTAACCAATAGCAGGCAAATTGCGCGGTTGCCGGATTGGGCGGTGATCGACATCACCGTGCCCGCCGATGCCAAGCGTCCCGGACGCGTCGCGGCGGCCGGATTTTTTGACGAAAACTGGAAATGATCCCTGCCGCATTCGCTTTGGTTCTGTTGTCCGCGCAGGAACTGCACGTCGCCGCGGCGTCGGACCTGTCGGCGGTGGCCAAGAGCCTTGCCAGCGGATTTGAGAAAGAAGTTCCCGGCGTGAAGGTGCGGTTCACAACGGCCGCGAGCGGCATCCTGGCCAAGCAGATCGAGAACGGCGCGCCGTTCGACGTGTTCTTGTCGGCGAACGAAAAGTTCGTGATGGACCTTTCGAAGTCCGGCCGGTTGGAAGGCTTTTCCGTGCGCCAGTACGCGACGGGGCAGTTGGGATTGTGGTCGGCCACGGGCAAGGTGCAATCGTTCGACGATCTGTTGCGCCCCGAAGTCAAGCACATCGCGATTGCGAATCCCACGCTCGCGCCATACGGCGCGGCCGCGCGGGAGGCCTTGGACAAGGTCTGGGCGAGGATCGAACCGAAGGTCGTGTATGGGGAAAATGTTCGCCAGGCGCTGCAGTACGCCGAGACGGGCAATGCGGATGCGGTGGTCACGTCATGGGCGTTGCTGTACGCGAAGACGTCGCCGCCGGCGGTGAAGGTCGCATCGGGGTTGCATCAGCCGATCCGGCAGTCGGGCGGTGTGGTGAAGGGTTCGAAGCAGGCGAAGTTAGCGGAGAAGTTTCTGGTGTTTTTGACCAAGGGCTCCGGGGGCGCGATCCTGCGGTCTAGCGGGTTTGACACGCCCTAAGGCAGTTCCGGATTCGGCAAGATCTCTCGCGGCAGGCCGTCCACATCCACACCCCGTTGCTTGAGAATGGCGATGCGATGGTGTCCGTCCAGCAACGTCCCATCCGGCCGCGCCTTGAGGCAATGTTCGCCGCCGGGGCGAAGGGACGCGCAAAGCCCTTCGGTGGATATTCGCTCAAAATAGGCCAGTTTGAGGGCGACCAGTCCGTGTAGCGGCCGGAGAGGTGGATTGCCAGCGCTCATTATCGAGCCGCTGCGAACGCCGCGGCGTAGCGGTGCAACCACTGCCGCTGCACTTCCGTCTCCGGCACCGGGATGCCGCGTACTTGGGAGATGAACGCAGTAGCTCGATCGGCGTCGAAGCCATGCGCAATCAGTAGTGCCGCCGCGGCGAGGCCCGTGCGGCCGATTCCTTGCCTGCAGTGAATCACGACGGATTCCCCGGCGGCGAGACGGCGATCCAGATCCTCAACGAGCTCGGTAAACGGAAGGTCCCGCGTGGGCGGTTCGCGATCCGGAATCGGACATTGCAGGAACGTCATGCCTTGCTGGCGAGCGACGGCCGGCTCCGTTTCCAGATCGAGGTCATGCATCTCTTCCGCGGTGAGGAGGCAGGCGACGG
Organism: Acidobacteriota bacterium; assembly: GCA_018268875.1. GTDB lineage: Bacteria > Acidobacteriota > Terriglobia > Bryobacterales > Bryobacteraceae > F-183. The sequence continues at coordinate 395 of JAFDVT010000380.1, read as the reverse complement.
TGTGGACGCCGCTGGCGGAGAGGTCGCGAAACTCGTCTTCGAGCCAATCGCCGCCCCTAGGCCTTGCGGATAGAAACAGGCGGCCGGGCCAAGGCCCAGGCACGAGATAGAGAGTCGTGCGCATGCTTCTCTAACGCCTCCTTCCTGCTTTTAGACTAGCTCGTCATTTCGAGGATCAGGTTTTCGAATACGGTGCGATCGTCGGGGCGCGTGTCGCGTAACCCCGCGTCCGCTTTGTACAGAAGCTTGACCGCTTTTTCCGCCTTTGCCCTGGTGAACGCCGACATCGTTTGCGCCACCTGCTCCGCTCGGTCGCGCCACATGCGGATGCCTAGACCTGAAAAATGGCTGGTGATCTGCGAGGAGTTGCGCAAACCGGCTTCGTGCGCGATCAG
>JAFDVT010000037.1 GCA_018268875.1 Acidobacteriota bacterium | reverse complement strand
CTCCGGCTTCAAAGACATGCCCAATCTCATGGCCAAATGCCTCATCATGGGCATGCCATTGAAGGAAGTCATCAAGCGTTCCACCTGGAACCCGGCGCAGGAAATCAAGCATCCGGAACTCGGCCACCTCACCGTCGGTGCGGAAGCCGATATCGCTGTTTTTGGCTTGGAAAAGGGCAAATTCGGCTATCTCGACTCAGCAGGCGCCCGTTATGACGGCAACCAGCGTCTCTACGCCGACATGACCATCCGCAAGGGCGTCGTCCAGTGGGACCTCAACGCTCGCGCGGCAACCGACTACCGCAATTTCCAGTACCCGAAGAACCAGTACAAGCTGAACTTCGCCAATCCGCAACCGAAGAAGCAGTAACGCTAGCGCAGTTCCCGCTCCGCCGCCGCGATCTCGATGCGCATCGCTTCCAGATCCTTGCTCTCCGGCGGCAGCAGCTTCGAATAGGAGCGCAGGTAAGCCACCGCTTCCTGCGCTCTTCCCTGCTTCAAAAGAATGCGCCCGAGCAAGCGCGACGCCACCGGGTACCGGAACTGGACGTCCATTTTCACCGCTTCTTTTGCGTGCGCCTCGGCGATGTCCAATCGTCCTAACACCAGGTTCGCCTGCGCGCTCAACACGTAGACATCTTCGGAAAAGAACGGATTCAGCCGGATAATCGTCGCCGTATGTTGGGCCAATTCCTCCCAACGCTGCGCGTCTAACGCCAGTTGCGCCAGCAGCGGATACGGACTGATGTACTTCGCATCCGCGGCCGCCGACATCCGCAGCGCCTTCTCCGCCTCGTCGCGATTCTTGCCCGTCTGAAACAACACGCGACCTAGTTCATACCACGCCACGGCGTACTTCGGATACAGCGCAACCGCCTTGCGGAACTGCGCCTCGGCCTCCACGGCCTTGCCTTTGCGAACGGCCTCGCGACCTTTCTCAAGCGCTTTCCGAGCGTCTTTCGGCGCATTGAGCGACGTCCCGCTGAATGTGTACCCCGACACGTTCTCCACCGGGTGAAGAATCAGCAGCGCCTGCATCGCGCCGCCACCGGATTGCAGCATCCCCAACCGGTAAGGCTTGGCACGAAACCCCGGCAGCAGAGCCTGCAATTCGCAATCGCGCACTTCGATTTCCGGGCTGAAGTTCCCGGCTTGCGGAAGGTTGGACTCGCTCCGTCCAAAGCTCGCATCGGGCGTGCCATTGCTCGTTCCCGCGCCCAATTGCAAGCCAAAAGCGCCCTTCACGTCCGTTGTCACTTTGGCCGCGTTCACGCCGGCGCACACGCAGTGGACCGTGACGCGATCTGGCGGACCTCCGCCGCCCGCCATCAGAACCTTCCCTTCAATCCGGTAAAGACGCGGCGCCTGAAACTGCGGCTGCTGCCGTTGCTGCCGTTGTTGTGTGGGATCTTCCGTCGTGCGCCCGCGATCTTCAAGCGCCTGCCGGTTCTGATTCTGTTGCTGCTGCGTTTGCGTCGCGTCCTGCGCGCCAAACGCCGCCAGCCATGCGAGAGTCGCCAAATACGGGGCCACAGGCCAACATCATATGACGTTACGAGATGCCCGATCGCGCCACTGCGCCAGCGCCCGCAACCCCACCGTGGTACCCGAGCGTTGAGACCGACACCGGCACGCCGGCCATCGCGTCCGCCACCGCATCCACAAGAATCGCGTTGTCCTGCGCTAACCCGCCGGCCAAAATGATGCGCTGCGGGTCCAGCAATCGCGACGCGATCCGCAGTCCGCGGCCCAAGTACTCCGCCAGCTTTGCGATCGCCCGTTGTGCGTTTTCATCGCCCGCCCGCGCAGCGCCCAACACGCGCCGGGCCGATCCGTACGACGGTCCGGAATAGCGCAGGAGCGCGGCCGCATTGGCGTAAGGTTCCAAGCATCCGCGACGTCCACAAGTGCATTCCAGCCCGCCGGGCTCCACTTCGATGTGTCCCAACGCGGAGGCCTGAAAATGCGCCCCGCGAACCAGCGCGCCGTTCAAAAAACAGCCCGCGCCGATCCCCGTGCCCAACGTCACGCAAAGAAAGTTATCGCAATCGCGAGCCGATCCGAAATGCCGCTCGCCCACGGCCAGCGCGTTGGCGTCGTTCTCCACAAACACCGGCAGATCCACGGCCTCGCGAATTGCCGCCGCTACCGGAGCGCCTGTCCAATCGGGCAGATTTCCCGTGCCGTACCAGATCGAACCCGTCGAAGGGTCCGGCCATCCCGCCGTCGATATCCCGACCGCCAAAGGACACAAGTGTTGTTGCTGCTGCGCCGTCTCGCGAAGCGACAGGACTGTCGCCGACACCAGTTGCAGAATCGCGTCGCGACCCGCTGCTACTGGCGTCCGCACGGATTCCGCATTGCGAACCGTGCCGTCCGCCATCACGATTCCGGACTTGATATTGGTCCCGCCCAGGTCCACGCCGAGGTAACAACCATTGCGTTCGGACCAGTTGCGCAGCGCCCGCACGAACCGCGTTGTGATGTCCTTGGGACGCGTGATCGCCGAACCCACCACCACCGAATACGCACCAGCGGCCAGCGCGGCCTGCGCCTCTTCGGGCGTCGAGATGCGGCCTTCGGCGATCACAGGCACGCGCAGCACGCGTACCAATTCCTCAATGAATCCGGGCTCGAAACGCGTAACGCGCGCTGTCTCGTCAGTGAAACCGCGCATGGTCGACAGGATGAACGATGCGCCCGCTTCCTGCGCCGCCAGCGCCTCTTCCACCGTTGCGATGTCCGCCCCGGCGACCGCCTTCAGTTCGCTTTCGATAAACCGAATGCGATCGAGCGCGCCGTACCTTTGCCCGCGCGCCGTGCAGTCGACCGCCACCATGTCCGCGCCCGCCGCGGCCAGCGCGCGGCAATCCTCGATCTCGGGCGTGATTAAGATGCGCCCGTCGTTCCAATGCCGCTTCTGTATCGCGATCACAGGCAGCTTGCCGTCCAACGCGGCCCGAATGTCGCGAACATCGTCCGGCGAATTGGCACGAATCCCGCAGGCACCGCCTTCGTACGCCGCACGCGCAAACTTCGCCATCAACCCCGCGCCGTGAAACGCATCGTCCTCCCAAGCCTGACAGGACACGATCAGCCGTCCGCGAACCTGCTTCAGATGGGCCGGCACTCGCGGTTTCATGACACGGAAACGACGCGGCGTCCTTCGATGCGGTACGCGCCGCTTAGGATGATCCCGATCGCCTTCGAATAGATTTTGTGTTCTTCGGCCAGAATCCGCGCGGAAAGCGTGTCGTACGTGTCGCCTTCTTCCACCGGAACCACGGCCTGCAGAATAATCGGACCGTTGTCCAGATGTTCGTCGACAAAGTGCACGGTGCATCCGGTGAACTTCACGCCGTAATCGAACGCCTGATGCTGCGCGTCGAGCCCTGGAAACGACGGCAGGAGCGACGGATGGATGTTGACGATGCGCTGCGGAAACGCCTGCACAAAGTACCCGCTCAGCAACCGCATGTACCCGGCGAGGCAAACCAGCCCCACCTGATGATCATTCAAGACACGCACCAGTTCGCGGTCGAACTGCTCGCGAGGGACGCCTTGCGACGGCATCACGACCGTCTTCAATCCGAACCGCCGCGCCGTCTCGATTCCCGGCGCCGCTTCGCGATTCGAAATCACCACCGCGATCTCGGCGTCCAGCGTACCCGCGGCAATCGCCCGGTGAATCGCCTCAAAGTTCGACCCGCGGCCGGACAGCAGAATGCCGAGCTTGCGGTTCACGCCTGTCACTCGTAGACGACCCGCGGCGCCTTGTCTTCGACGGCAATCACCTCGCCGACCTTGTAAAACGGCTCCCGCAGGTTCTGCAGGATCTTCTCCGCCGACGCCTGTTTCTTGGCCGGAACGATGAAGATCATGCCGAGGCCGAGGTTAAAGGTACGCCGCCAGTCGGCGTCCGGAATGCGCCCGATCTTCTTCAGCAGTTCGAACACGGGCAGCACCGGCCACGATCCGTTGGCGATGCGCACGCCCAGTCCCTTGGGCAGTACGCGAGGCGTATTGTCCGTGATGCCGCCGCCCGTGATGTGGGCCGCGCCCTTCAAGATCCGCGCGTCGTGCAACGCATGCAGCGGCTTCAGGTAGCTCTTGTGGACCTTTAGCAACTCATCCGCAACCGTCGAACCGAGTTCCGCAACAGTGGACTCCGGCTTGTACGCCGCCACTTCGAACAACAGCTTGCGCGCCAGCGAATAGCCGTTCGTATGCAGCCCCGTTGACGGCAGGCCCAGCAGTACATCGCCCGCCTTGATCTTGTCGCCGGTGATCATGCGCTTCTTCTCGACAGCCCCGGTGATGAAGCCCGCCAAGTCGTACTCGCCGTCCTGGTACAACCCCGGCATCTCGGCGGTTTCGCCGCCGATCAGCGCGCATCCGTTGGCCTTGCAGCCGCGCGCCAGGCCCGACACCACCGACGCCGCGACCTTCGCGTCCAACTTGCCTACGGCGAAGTAGTCCAAAAAGAACAGCGGCCGCGCGCCTTGCACGGCGATGTCGTTCACGCAATGGTTCACCAAGTCTTCGCCGATGGTCCCGTGACGGCCCGTGGAAAACGCCAGCTTGATCTTGGTACCGACACCGTCGGCCGAACTGACCAGCACCGGATTCTTGTAATGCTTCAGTTGATAGCCGCCGCCAAAGCTGCCGATATCGGTCAGCACGTTCTTCGAAAACGTGGCGCGAGCCATCTCGCGAATCGACTTGACGGCGCGGTCCGCTTCGTCGATGTTCACACCCGCATCCGCGTAACGAATTTGTTTCTTAGACGCCATTATATTTGTTCGAACCCTCTATAATAGCCGTTTAACCACCATGCAAAAGATTCTTTCTCTTCTTCTGCTTGGTTGCGGGCTCCTGTTAGCGCAGCCACCGTCCGGCATCGCAATCCGCAACGCACGCATCGTCACCGGCAGTGGACCCATCCTGCAAAAAGGTACTGTCGTACTTCGCAATGGCCTCATCGACGCGGTCGGCGAGAACGTAACCATCCCCGCCGACGCCTGGATCATCAACGGCGAAGGCATGACTGTCTATCCCGGCCTCATCGACGCTCTCAGCACCGTCGGCATCACCGATCCGGCCGCGGCGGCGTCCCCGGCAGGCGCCATTCGAGGCGCTGCAGGCACTCCGACAGCAACGACCCCGGCTCCCGTCTCTAGAGGACCTGAAGACCGCCCGCTCACCACAAGCTGGCTCAAGGCTGCCGACCTCATCAACACCGCGGACCGCCGCATCGAATCGGCCCGCAACCACGGCTTCACGTCCGCCATCGCATGGCCGAAAAAGGGCATCTTCGCGGGTCAGGGAGCGGTGATCAACCTCGCCGGCGACAAGTCCGCGGACATGATCATCGTCCCCGCCACCGGGCAGTACCTTGCGCTGGTCAACGGCGGCTTCGGCGCCGGCTATCCAGCCTCGCTCATGGGCTCCATTTCTTACATCCGCCAGATCTACGCGGACGCGGATCGCTACGCTCGCATCAAGAAGCAGTACGCCGAAAATCCGCGCGGCCTGATCCGCCCGGAATATGACCGCGCTCTCGAAGGCGTCCTCGAATCGAACCGTATTCTTCTGCCAGCCAACCGGCGCGTCGAAATCACTCGCATGATCGCGTTTTCGAAGGAACTGAAGCGGCCCACCGTGCTGTACGGCTTGCAGGAAGGCTACCTTTCCGCCGACGCCTTGCAGGCGGCCAATCTGCCGCTCCTGGTCAACCTCAAATGGCCCGAAAAGGCTCGCGAAATGGACCCCGAATACATCGAGTCCCTGAAGACGCTTGACGTCCGGGACAAGGCCCCCACCACGCCCGCCGAACTCGCCAAGAAAGGCGTGAAGTTCGCCTTCTACGCCGATGGCATCGACCAGCCGTTGGACGTCATCAAGGCGGTTCGCAAGGCAATGCAGAACGGCCTTTCGGAAGCCGACGCGCTCAAGGCGCTCACCATCGCGCCCGCCGAAATCTTCGGCTTTGCCGATCGCCTGGGCAGCATCGAAAAAGGCAAAATCGCCAACCTCGTCGTCACCAAGGGCGGCATCTTCGACGAAAAGCCAAGCATCCAGCATGTGTTCATCGACGGCGTGAAGTACGACCCCGCGCCCGACTCCCAAACCCCGGCCGCCACCGGAGCTCGCACCACCGGCGGAAAGGAACAGGAACAGCAGTAATGAAGCGCTTTCTAATCGCGTTTGCGCTTGCCGCAACGCTTGTCTCCGCCGAAACGTTCGTCATTCAAAACGCCACTGTGTGGACCATGGCCAAGGGCAAGTTCACCGGCTCCGTTGTCGTCAAGGACGGCAAGATCGACCAGGTTGGCGAAAAGGTGATGGTTCCCCAAGGCGCCCGCATCATCGACGCCGGAGGACAGCATCTCATCCCCGGCATCATCGATGCCCATTCCCACATCGCCGCCGAAGCGATCAACGAAGGCAGCGTCTCCGTCTCTTCGATGGCCAGCATCGACGACGTTCTGAACCCCGAAGACATTGCCATTTACCGTGCTCTCGCGGGCGGCGTAACCACCGCGAACATCCTGCACGGTTCGGCGAACTCCATCGGCGGGCAGACCGTCATTACCAAGCTCCGCTGGGGTACCGACGCCAAGACGATGCTGTTTGAAGGAGGCCGTCCGGGCATCAAGTTTGCCCTGGGCGAGAACCCGAAGCGAGCCGGCAACGCCGCCGTCAACGTAGGAGGCGGTGGACGCCAGCCTCGCTACCCGGCCACCCGCATGGGCGTCGAAGACGTCATCCGGCAAGCCTTTATCGACGCTCGCGAATACCAGCGCACCTGGGAAGATTACAAGGCCAAACTCTCCCGAGGCGAACGCGTCGTCGAACCCAAGCGCGACCTTAAGTTGGAACCGCTCGTCGAAATCCTGGAAGGCCGCCGCGACGTTCACGCCCACTGCTACCGCGCCGACGAAATCCTGATGCTTCTCCGCGTCGCCGACGAATTCGGCTTCAAAATCCGAACGTTGCAACACGTGCTTGAAGGCTACAAGGTCGCGAAGGAAATCGCGGCTCACGGCGCCGGCGCGTCCACCTTCAGCGACTGGTGGTCGTACAAAGTGGAAGCCTTCGACGCGATCCCTTACAACGCCGCGATCATGCATAAGAAGGGCGTTCTCGTTTCGCTCAACAGCGATTCCGCCGAACTCATGCGGCATCTCAACACCGAAGCGGCCAAGGTCATGAAGTACGGCGGCGTGACCGAAGAAGAAGCGCTCGCCATGGTCACGATCAACCCGGCCCGGCAGCTCCGCATTGAAAATCGCGTCGGCTCCATCGAACCCGGCAAGGACGCCGATCTGGTCCTTTACGACAAGAACCCGCTGTCCAACTACACCAAGGTGCAGAAGGTCTGGATCGACGGCAAGATGTACTTCGACCGTGAAAAGGACCTCAGCGAACGCGCCGTCAAAGAAGCCCGCAAGAAAGGCCTGCTCGAAAAGGAAAAAGCATCCGCGCCCGTCCAGAAAAAGGACGGAGCCGCTCCCCGCCGTGGAGGTCCCGCCGAATGAAGACTGTTCTAACCACCTTTGTCCTTGCTACGTCGTTTGCGCTCGCCGCGGCCAATGACACGTTTCTGATCCGCAACATCACGGTGCATCCGGTGACCGGACCGAAGCTCGACAATGCTTCCGTCCTTGTCATGGACGGCAAGATCAGCGAAGTCGGGGCGAAAGTCAACGCACCCAAGGGCGTCAAGATCATCGAAGGCAAAGGACTACACGTCTATCCGGGCATGATCAATTCGGCCACCGAAGTCGGCATGTCCGAAATCGGATCGATCCGCGAAACCTCCGACACCGGCGAACTCGGCGAGTTCAACCCGCAGCTTCGTTCCTCGATCGCGGTCAACCCGTCGAGCGAACACATCCCGGTCACCCGCGCCAACGGCATCACCGCTGTCATTACGCTACCCGGCGGCGGCAGCACCGAGAACCGCGGCTTCGCCTTCGGCGCGCTGAACCCCATCATCGTAGGCCAATCCGCGCTGATGCACCTGGACGGCTGGACCTGGGAAGAGATGGAATTGAAGCGCACCGCAGCCATCCAAATGAAGTTCCCGGTGATCCAGATGATGTCGGCACGCGCCATGATGATGGACCTTCCAGGCGCCTTCCCTCGCAATACTTTTGCGGAGGCCAAGAAGTCGTACGAACGCCGCCTCCAGGCCATGCACGAGTTCTTCGAACAGGCACGCCGCTACCAGAAGAGCAAGGAATCGAATCAACCCGGCCTTCGCCGCGACCTCAAGTTCGAGGCGATGATTCCGGTACTCGAAGGCAAGGTGCCGCTCATGGTCGTTGCCCCGCGCAACCGCACCATTCGCGACGCCATCGAGTTCAGCCAGAAGGAAAAGATCAAGATCATCCTCGCGGGCCTCGACGAACTCGGCGAAAACGGGCCTAAAATCAAGGAACTCGGCATCCCGGTGATCCTGGGCGAAACCCTCGCCCTGCCGACCGCCGAGGATGATCCCTACGATTCGAACGCCACGCTGCCCGGCCAGTTGTACAAAGCCGGCATCAAATTCGCCTTCGGAACGTTTGACACCCAGTTCGCGCGCAATCTGCCGTACCAGGCCGCTACTGCCGTCGCCTACGGACTTCCGTACGAAGAAGCCCTCAAGGCCGTCACCATCAACGCCGCCGAAATCTGGGGCGTCGCCGGCGAAGTCGGTTCGATCGACAAAGGCAAGTGGGCCGACCTTATCGTCACCGATGGGGACCCGCTCGAAACCAACACGCAGATCAAACAGATGTTCATCAAGGGCAAAGCGGTGGACCTCACAAGCCGCCACACCAAGCTGTTTGACAAGTACATGTCACGCCAGTAACCACAACAACAGGAAAGAGAAAGGCGGCGCGGAAACGTGCCGCCTTTTTCCAT